>NZ_JAALLK010000013.1:0-95561 GCF_011075215.1 Acinetobacter sp. EKM10A
AACCTCTTAGCGCTGATGGTAGTGTGGGATTACCCATGTGAGAGTAAGTCATCGCCAGCTCATTATTCTAAACACCCTCAACCATTGGTTGGGGGTGTTTTTTTGGGGGTAAAAAGTGGTTAGGGAATAAAAATAAACTGTGTATTATCTAGCTGAACAAATTTAGCCTCAATCAAGCAAAAATGTAGCACTCAACATAAGAAGGCTTCTTGAAGTATAAAGAGCTAACTTTGCAAGAGAGCTCTTTTAATAATAATTATTTCAATTGCCTGCGAGCATGTTTAAGAGCAGTACGCAGGCCTTCTTCTAGTGTTGGATGATAAAAAGGTTTCTCTAAAATATCATTTAAAGTTAGTTCTTCTCCAATAATCCAGCTTAATAGATGAGCCATATGTTCTGTAGCTTCGGTAAATAACTCTGCACCAAGCAATTTCTGACTTTCTCGCTCTATATAAACTTCAATAGCACCCTTATTTTTCCCGAGTACGATAGCTCTACCTTGTCTTTCATAAGATGCTTCGCCTGTGACAAAATCAACTCCATCATCTTTAAGTTGTTTATAACTTTGTCCCACAATTGCCATTTCTGGATGGCTAAATACAATTCCTAAGGGAGGGAGAGTCTTAACTGAATTAAGCTGTGGATAATTCAAACAGTTATGAACAACTTTTTTACCTTCATGGGCAGCTTCATGTTGTAAAGGGGTAGAAGTGTATGCATCACCAGCAATAAAAATTGGATAGTTATCTAGTTGTTTAGTTTTTGCATTTACAGGTAGTAATTTAATATCTTTAAAAGACTTATCAATATTTTCTAACTTTAGCGTGTCAAGTAAGCTCGAACGACCTGTTGCAGATAACACGTACTCAGTCTGGATAGACTCCTCTTTTTCATTAATTTTATAATTCAATATAACACCATCAGAAGTAGATTTAACCTCATGAGGCAATGTCTCAAATAAAAAATTTAACTCTTTACTCAGTTCTTCTTGAGCGAGTTGTTGTAGCTTAGGACTAGTAAATATCCCAATTCTTTTACTACGAGCAAATATAGTGGTTTCTACACCCAAACGATGCATGGCTTGGGCAATTTCTAGGGCAATTACTCCACTTCCAATAATAGCGATAGACTTGGGTAGGGTGTTTAATTCAAATATTTGATCTGTAGTAATAAGACGATCATCTAATTCTTGTTTCCAAGTTTGATCATAATTAGGTGTAGAGCCTACTGCTAAAATAAAACTTTTTGACTGATACCGTTTACCATTTACTTCAATAGTTTTTGCATCAATAAAATGAGCTTTACCCGAAATTTTATGTTCAGTGGGCCATTGTTCGACATCTTTAACTGTGGCCTTAGTAAAACGATCACGTAAGGTTCTCACATGCTCCATAACCTGATCAGTACTAATATCTGCTGAAGCACTCAGCCCAACCTCTTGAGCATTTTGTATATCATGCATACGGTTTGCAGTAGAGATTAAGACTTTACTTGGCATACACCCTACACGTGCGCAAGTGGTATCCCATGGTCCATCATTTATAATTAAAATATTGTTGGTATGTTTAACGGCTTCTTTGTATGCGCTAATACCAGCAGTACCTGCGCCAATGATGATAATATCGAACATTATAAATTCCAATATCTATAAGTTTTTCACTTAATAAGTTACATAATAAAACTCAATGTAATTTATGTTTACAGAGTATGGTGAATATGATTACACTAATAATATAAATAATTAAAAAATCTTATACCTTTAGGAAAGATTGGGGAAATGAAAATTATGTATAAAAAACAACTTACCTTAAAGTTGTCGGCTATTGCTGTGTCAATTATGTTAGCAAGTTGTGGCGGGGGAGGCGGTGATGGCTATTACCAGAATGGTTCATCAAATAACTCATCATCTGGAAGTAATAATAGCGGATCTCAGCAAGCGACTGCTACAGCTTTAAAGATAGAACTAGATAAATTATCAGTTGCCGCAACGAATGATACTTTAACTGTTACTGTTAGAGCTTTAGATAAGAATAAAGGCGGTGTTGCTGGTGCTAATGTCACTTTGGAATTAGATGATCCAACAAATAACGTATCTATAGAAGGCGTATCTACTCAAACTACTGATGCGGCAGGTAATGCTATATACATTATAAAAACACCAAAAACATCGAGTTCGATAAATGAGTTGGTGAAAAATGGTTTTAAATTAAAAGTCTCTACGAATAATGGTACGCTTACTCAAGAACAGACAGTGACAGTAACAGGTAGCAACAGTACTGTCGAAGCTGATACTACGAGTATTGTATTGTTTGATGCTACAAAAACCTCTCTAAATGTTAGAGGTGATCAAACAACCGTCACATTAACAGCTGTAGATGCAAATGGTGCAACTTTAGCAAACCAAGCGATTACACTTAAAGTTAGAAATTCAGTTTTAAATGGTGTCAAATTTACTCCTAATGCGACACAAACTGATGTAAATGGTCAAATCACCTATACTTTATCTTTTAGTGAAAATCAAAGAACCTCATTATATAGTGCTGGTCAGTTCGTAACAGATGATCTTGTTTTAGAAGCAAACTTTGGCCAATCTACAAAAATTTATACTTATAAACTTGATGTGGTTAATTCTGATGTACCAGTAGCAGTAGGCGCTATTGCCGTAGCATATAATCCGACCACAATGGAAGATTCAAGTGATGGAGTCTACTACTATAAAAATATTTCAGTACAAGTGACTGATGTGGATGGTAAACCGATACCCAATCAAGATGTAGTCATGGGCGTTAATGCTCTTGCGTATTATAAGGGTCGATATGGGTTTGTTGATACTTCTAATCCAACTGATGGTAAACCAGATGAATATCTTCCTGTTATTAGAGCAGCCTGTACATCACCAGTCCAAGCTGTAAATGTGAATGGGGACGTTATTAATCAATTAAAGCCGCTTAAAGAAAATTCTACAGTCCAAGTTGTATCGTATATCAACAGTGCAGGTACCGCTGCAACCAATAATAAATATACGACAGATGCAAATGGACGTTTTGATCTTAAAATTCAATATCCTAAAATTTATGCATCGTGGTTAACTGTTCAGTTAACGGCTAAATCTACAGTTTCGGGAAGTTTAATTAAGGGTTCTACATCCTTAACTTTAGGTTATTTAACTAAAGATGTCAGCCTTACGGATCTTAATGGTCCAAATATGGAAAGTCCATATGGAATAGATCCAGACTGTTCAAATGGTAATTAATATAAAAAGAAGCAGCCTTTGAGCTGCTTCTTTTTTAGAGTTGTGTTCCCATACTTACCCCGACAGTAGGGCGTACTTGCATAGATGAACACGCGCTGAGAATAAGGCAGCTTACTAATAACAAAATCAATTTATTCATAAAATAACTAAGAAAATAAAAAGTAACTTAACTACTTTAGCTGAAGACTGTTTGTATATCTGTTGAATTGATGCAGTTGTATATATTTTTTATTAAAAAAAGCTCTATCTTTAAATAAAAATAGAGCTTATGAATTTATTTATTCATTTAATCATCTAACAAATCCATTTGTTTGGCTAATTGATAAAGATTGTTTGAACGGTTTCCAGTACGGCAGAACATGAGAACCGGTTTCGGAAGTTCATTATAGTGATTTGCAAAAGTACGAACATCAAGTTCAGTAATTTGGCCAGCTACAACAGGCTGATAAACATAATCTAGGCCAGCTTGGCGTGCTGCTTCTTCAATTTGAGCACTGGTAGGTTGTTCCGGACCACCTTCCATGTCAGGACGGTTATTAATAATAGATTTAAAGCCTTTTTCTACAACTTGACCCACATGTTCTGGGCCAATTTGACCTGCGAAACCAACATTCTCTGACATTTCGTCACTCCAAAATTTAATAAAACCTCTTATGCTGTATCATAGCATTAAGCTTAACCTGAGATACAAGACACTAAAACGTTGTTCCTACATAGACAAAATTTATGTAAAAGAACAGCTCTAGATTTTTAAAAGGCGATCAGGATGTTTTTTGTAAATTCATTACTTCGACCATAATGCCACGGAGCACATATGCACGCTTATACGGTTGAGCCTTTATATGTTCCATGTGATCAGGAAATGATCGCAGCTGACTTTTATATTCCAAAAACAAATAATAAATCTGCGGTAATTATCATGGCACATGGTTTTGCCGGATTGCGTCAATTCAAACTCATTCAATATGCCCAGCGTTTTGCTCAAGCTGGCTATGCGGTTATTTTATTTGATTACCGATATTGGGGTGGAAGTACAGGTAAGCCCCGAGAGATGATTTCTATCAACTCTCAACTAGAAGACTGGAAGACCATGATCCAATATGCTTCTACGTGTAAATTTATAGATAACCGAAGAATTGTATTGTGGGGAACATCCTTAAGTGGGGGATATGCTTTAAGCCTAGCTTCAGAATTAAAGAATATTCAGGCCATTATGGTACAAATTCCATATGTTGATGGCGCGGAAACAGCAAAATTATATCCACTACAGCGTTATCCCCAAGCTTTAAAGTTGTCGAGCCAAGATTATATGGGTTCAAAAATGGGCCTTAACCCTAAAAGGTTGCCTGTGGTAGATCAATATAAATTGTGCTTTATGCCAACAGCAGATAGCTATTATGGTTATTTATCGATTGTGAATCCGGATTATTACTGGAGTGGAGAAGTCCCGGCACGCGTGTTTTTTAATTTGATGCGTTATCGCCCAATTCAACTTGTACGTCAAATTAATATTCCAGTTTTATTTATTGCGGCTCAGCATGATTCTTTGATTCCAATTGAGTCTAGTCGTGAAGCTGCGACTAATATTGCTCCTTTTGTGAGTTATCATGAATGGGATATGAAACATTTTGATATCTATCACGGTTCATGGTTTGAAAAAGCAGTGACGACCCAATTAGAATTTTTACATCAGCATATAGGAGTGATGTAAATGATTATTGTATGTGCATCGTGCGGTGCAAAAAATAGAGTACCAGAGGAAAAACTTACCGCTCAACCGAGTTGTGGACAATGTCATCAGCCATTACTCCCGCTTGCGCCAATTGAGTTAAATGAACAAAACTTTAGCAACTACATCACAAATAGTGATCTGCCTATTTTGATAGATTTATGGGCAGAATGGTGCGGACCTTGTAAAATGATGGCGCCACATTTTGCACAAGTTGCAAAACAAAATCCACGTGTCATTTTTGCCAAGATTAATACCGAAGAGTCTCCTCGCTTAAGCCAAGCATTTAATGTGAGAAGTATTCCTACCCTTGTATTAATGAATAAAACCACAGAAGTTGCTCGAATGAGCGGCGCATTACGCGCGCCTGAATTGCAACAGTGGCTAGATCAACAACTTCAAACGAATTTCGGGAGCTAAGGTGTCAGAAGCTTATACCAAACCAGAAGGAATTTTATCCTTACAAACGATTGCCATGCCAGCAGATACAAACTGGAGTGGTGATGTGTTTGGTGGGTGGATCGTGTCACAAATGGACTTGGCTGGAGCAATTCACGCGGAGCGTTTTAGTCGTGGTCGCTGTGCTACGATTTCCATTAATCAGATGACCTTTTTGGTTCCGGTAAAAGTAGGCTTTGTCATTAGCTGCTATACCAAAATCCTAAAAGTGGGTAATACCTCTATTCAAATGCAAATTGAAGTTTGGGATAGTCATGATGACTCTCGTGAACCAATTCGTATTACCGAAGGGGTCTTTACCTTTGTTGCAGTAGATGTAAAAGGCAACAAACGTCAGATTCCTGAGGAAGCGAAACAGAAATTTCTTGCCTCTCAACAATCGTAATAAAAAAGCCCAAATTTGAATTTGGGCTTTTTTATATCTTTATTTCTTACGTTTAGGTAACCATGCCCATAACATTTGGCATTGAATCGGTTCATTACCTGCATCATCAATGACCGTAACTGGAATAACAAGTTCACCTTTCTCATGATCAGCAATATATTTTTGCTGTTCGGTAGAGAGAGTCGCTGTTGCTGTTAAACCACCTTCAACCACTTTTAAATAATCAACATGTAATGATTTGATTAATAAAATACGGTTATCTGGAATATGTAAACCCGTTAGAAAACCTGTTGCAGTTTCTGCTAAAAGTGCCATAGCCGCAGCATGGACTCCTTTAATATGGTTCTGCATATTTTTTTGATTCTCTAAGCGAACCATCACATGGTTTACATCTACTTCCAGATAGCGAATATTTGCTGTACCCACCATTGGCACAATGCGGCCAAATGCCTTACTCCAAAGCGTACTCCGAATACCTTTAGGGAATTTTGAAGTTGCTTTTACCAGTTTTAATAGACGATTGGATTGAGACATGGGATTACCTTAATTGGGAATGTCATGCTAAGACATTAATCTTTAAAGTTATTAAATTGTAATGGCAGACCAAATTGTTGTTCACGTAAAAAAGCCATCACTTGTTGTAAAGTGTCACGCTTTTTATCAGTTACACGGATTTTGTCGCCTTGAATAGATGATTGCACTTTGATGCCACTTTCTTTAATGGCTTTATTAATTTTTTTTGCTGTATCAGAGTCAAGGCCATCTTTTAGTTTAATCACTTGTACAAAATTTTTGCCTGATGCTGTTGCTTTCTGAGGGTCAAGCGCTTGCACATCAATTTTACGTTTATAAAAGTGATTTTCTAACATGTTATAAACTTGTTCACACTGGAAATCACTTTCTGTACTGATTTTTATCTCTTTATTTTTTTCATTTAATTCGATAGAAACATCATGACCACGGAAGTCAAAACGTGTTGCAATCTCTTTTTGGGTGTTTTGTACAGCGTGATTAACTTCAAATAACTCTAATTCGGAAACAATATCGAAAGAAGGCATAGTTTAGACCTTTACAAAGTGAAAGAATATTTGAGATGCTAAGAGGGTTTTCTTCATTTGCCAAGTGTTGTTTACATCAAAGGAGTGCACAATGATCCGTAAACAAGAAATTACAACATTTGAGTTCCCAGAAAATGCTGTTATCTGGGATGTCCGTGATTCAAGTGCTTATGCAGAAGGGCATGTTAAAGGTGCGGTAAGCCGCCCAATTAATGATTTAAATGCTGATATTTTGAACCAGGTCGCTGCGGATCAGCCGATTTATATTTTATGTGGTGGTGGTAGCAAAGCTCCTCGTGCAGCTGAGAAACTAGAAGGCTTAGATGCCTCGCGTGAATATGTCGTGCTGATGGGAGGGACGCGTGCAGCTCGTGACGCAGGTTTACCTCTAGAGCAGGGCGCATAAAAAAAGCACCTTCGGGTGCTTTTTTATTGGGACCAAATTTTCTCAAGTGCACTATTGAGATTTAAAATAAGGTTTCTTAGGTTTAACTTTCTTTTGAAAACGTTGGGCATCTAATTTCTGTAATAGGCTTTTGGGAACAGGACAAGCTTCTCCTAAAATTTGGGCCACTAAAACTTCACTACAAAGCGGTGCAAATAAAAAGCCCTTTGAGCCTAAACCTGCAAAAGTAGAAATACGGCTTTCCTTCTGCATTTTTCCCACAAGTGGAAAATAATCTGGACTTTGAGCGCGAACTGATGCTCGTCCTTGCCATTGTTCGACTGGCGGTAATTGTTTTGCATAATGAGGAAAAATGCTGTGGATTAATTCAAAGTTATGCACATGGTCATCAAGCAGTACTTCTTGATCGTCTCGGTTTGGGTAGAAAGAAGCCCCTAGAATAAGTTCAGACATATTCAGTTGCATACAATAACCGCCATAGCTATAGGCTTCGTTTAAAGGTAAGGTTGCAAAAGAATTATCAACCCAGCTCACCTGTCCACGTATAGGTTTTAATAGCGGATAATTTTCAAATAAAGCAGCACTTTCTCTGGCGCAGCACACCACGACATGATCAGCCTCTAAAGTAGTTTCATTACCACTTTTTAATTGAACTTTATTTTCAAAAGAAACAAATGTCGTAATATTGGCAATTTTCAGTTCAATACCTGGATGTTGCAAAATTTCATCACGTAATTGGTGCGGAGAAACTGCTCCAGCTTCGGTCAACAAAATATGTGGATATTCTGATTCAAGTGAGCTTGTTTGCTGTGTGACAATATCAGCAGGATATTGATTAGTAAGATCGAGAAGATCTTGTGCATTTTTTAAAGCCATTTGCTGTATTTGAATGGGACGAAAGGCTTGAAAATTTTTATAGAAATTTAACGCATGTTGCCAGCTTAAAGTCATGAGATGCTCATGGCTTTGTTCAATTGGGCATAGTTTCGGATTAAGTAATGCCAACGGATTGCCAGAAGCACCTGATAACGGCGCTGTACGCTCAAATAGAGTGACCTGATGCCCACGTTGAGCAAATGCCCAAGCTGTGCTTAAACCTGCAATCCCAGCGCCAATTACGGCGATACGCTGCTGAGTAAATTGGAAAGTATCGCTAACTGGTTCTAATAAAATTTCTTCACTTACAGGTGCTTTCCAAACGGCTTTAAGCATTTCCCGTTTATGCCCAAAACCGCGAGGACGAGAAATATCGATTCCGTGAGCCTTTAGTCCACGTTTGAGGACACCAGCTACACTAAATGAGGCAAAGGTAGTGCCATAGTTGGAAAGCCGAACAATATTATTTAAAACATTTTGTTCCCACATGTCCGGATTACAAGAAGGCGCAAAACCATCCAGAAACCAAGCATTCACTGCCTTCGTTTTTACCATACTTGGAAAAATATCTTGTGCATCTCCTAACCATAGGTCGATGCTGAAGCGCTCTTCTGGAAAACTTAAACGATGGCAGCCTGCAAGAGGTAAGGGATATTGCTCAATAAGTTGTTTGGAAAACGGTTTAAGTTCATCCCATACATTTAAAGCACGAATGAGATCAGCTTTGCTTAAAGGAAACTTTTCGACGCTAATTGCATGTAAATGACTGTGGTTATTTGGACGTACTTGTTGCCATAGTTGCCAGAGTGCAAGAATATTTAAACCAGTGCCGAACCCAGTTTCTCCTACACTGAAATATTCAAAATCTTGTAAATTGGCTAATCGTTCTGATAGGTCATTGCCATTTAAAAATACATGCCGTGTTTCAAGCAGACCATTATCTTTAGAAAAATAGACATCACCAAATTGTTTGGAAATGGGAACTTCAATACTATCAATAGATTCCCAATCCAGCTCAGCAGTTTGTATACGGTTTGATTTGTTCATTCGGTTTAATAAGTCGCTCAGGATTACCACTGACGTCGACGTTTGGTGTAAACATAACTCGCAATAAAGAAGCCAAGCAGTACGCCACCTGCAAGAGTTACTGCGCCATATAAGAACATTTGAGCACTACGTTCACTTTGTAAAACTTGTACCTGAACAGACAAGTTATCGTTCTTTAGCTGCAATTCTTGGTTTTGTGCTAGCGCTTCAAGATTTGCATGTTCTAGCTGTTTTAGACGAGATGCTTGATCTTGAACTAAAGCCTTAATTTTTGCATCTTGCTGTTGCTTGTTCTTTGCGATTTGTTCTGCTGTAAGCGGTTGTGTTGAGGTTGGTACTGTTGTAGTCGCGGGTTTAGCTACAGTTGCAGAAGTAGGTGCTGGTTTAGCATTCTGTGTTGACGCTGCAGTTGGAAGCGTTGCTGGTGTCGCAGCAGGTTCAACTGCTCCGGCAGTTGAACATATCAAACACAAGCCAAGAAAGCTTTTGGTTGCAAGCTGCATGCGTTTACCCTTTTGGAAATGCTTTATTAAATGGTTTGACATCAACATGACTATAGATGCCTTCTTTCAAAAATGGTTCTTCTTTTAACCATTCATCTAAAGCTTCACGTGTATCAAACTCTACAATCATGGTGCTGCCATAAAAACCAGCTTGCGGGTCATTAGGGTCTTTTGGCATCGCTCCAGCAGCAACTAGACGACCTTCATCATCAAGTTTTTGCAAACGTTCGATATGTTGAGGACGTACTGCTAAACGTTTCTCTAGAGTTCCTTCGTTATCGGTACAGCTTAGAACAAAAAAAGGCATGTCATCGTATCTCTATAATCAATCCGAAACCACATTAAGCATCTGGTGACTTAAAATGTTTACGTAAAATAATGAACTGAATAATGATAAATGAAAACATGACAATCATGTCACCAAATGCAGTAAATTCGCCCCAATATTTTCCGCCGTGGAATAAAAACGCAAAGAAAACATGTAAACCAGACATCACGACAAACATAGCTGCCCAAGCAAAGTTTAAATTTTTCCAACCTTTTTCACTTAAGGCTAAAATCGGATCAAATAAACGTTGAATAAGGGGCTTACGGTCTTTACCAAACCAAGGTGAAACTAAGAAAGCACCTGCAAAAACTAGATTCAAAATAGCGGCTTTTAAGCGGATGTAAAAATCATCGCTCAACATAAGGGTAATACCACCAAAAATGACTGTCATGAACAGCACAATCCATTGTTGTTTATCTAGACGGAACTTTTGCATGATGAACAACGCACCATACACTACCAGCATTGAAATAATTAAACCGGTAGTAGCAACAAGAATATTATTATTATCAACACCGCCAGCAGACCCGATCAGTTTGAGTAAAGGATGCTGTGTATCGGCTGGATCAACTGTCTTATATAAATAAAAGAAAATAATTAATGGAACAAAGTCCAGTAGTGCTTTCATGTTAGAGTATCTGATCAGGTTTGGTGAATGGCATAGTATAAAAGATGCAAGGCATAGATTTACATACACATAGCAATATTTCTGATGGAACTTTGTCTCCGGAATTGCTAGTGCAAGCTGCTGTCGATGTGAAGTTGCATACTTTAGCGCTAACCGATCACGATACAATGGATGGATTGCAGCGTGCAAGAAATGCTGCACAACCCCATGATTTGCAAATTATTTCTGGCGTGGAGATTTCAAGCCAGTGGTCACGACCAAGCACGAAAAAAAGCTATGGCGTACATATTGTGGCTTTAAATATGCAAGATGAAGCTCCAATTTTAGAAGCATTAGAACAACAAAAAAGAATTAGGGCACAAAGAGCAGAAGTTATTTGTGAACTATTAAAAAAGTGTATTGGCTTTGATATTTATCAAGATGTGCTCGATAAAGTTGAAAATCAACCAGACCGGATTACCAGAACCCATATTGCTAAAACCTTAGTTGAAAAGAATGTAGTAAGTCGTCCTCAACAAGCTTTTGATCGTTTTTTAAAAGAAGGGAAGCGTGCTTTTGTAAAGTTTGAAGGATTGGGTTTAAAAGAAACCATTGAGGTTATTCATAACAGTAAAGGATTTGCAGTTTTAGCTCATCCAACCCGTTATGATTTATCGGCTACAAATACCCGGTATTTGATTGAGTTATTTGCAAGTTGTGGTGGAGATGCGGTGGAGTTGCCGCCTCCAGTAGATCCTTTATCTACTCGCCAAATGATTGATCGTATGATTGACCAGCATCATTTGGCTATTTCAATTGGTAGCGATTTTCATGGTGAAAATATGCCGTGGATTAAATTAGGAAACACCCCTAAACCAGCGAGTAACCAGCAAGGCATTTGGGAGCGTTTTATCTAATTGCATTTTAGAGCAAGTTGTTATCTTGAGCTTGAATTGGAGGAGGTGTGGGCTTACCAAGTGTCCCCAAAAGCTCAATTTCGATACTACGTACCATAGCATCTAAAGGTAAATCATTACTTTGCGTGCCAAATGGTTCTTCAATTTCGGTACTTAAAGCATCAAGTCCTAAAAATGTATAAGCCAGAATTCCAACCAGTAAAGGCGTTGCTAAACCAAGCAAAGATCCTAAGCTAAACGGCAACATAAAACAGAAAAAATAAACAGTACGGTTAAGCAAAACTGAATAAGCAAACGGAATAGGAGTATTTGCAATACGGTCACAGCCAGTTTGTACGACACTTAGATCTGCAACATTCTTATTCATTTGAGCATAAATAATATCTGAAATTTCCCCTTCTTTAAGCGCTTGTAATAATTCCCATTGAATAAGGCTAAGCGTATATTGCGGTGCGTTATTCTGTTGGTAAAGTTGGGTCAATGCCTGTTGGCTCATGCCACTGGTTTGTATTAGCTCGGTGGGGTTGGCTGTTTGACGGCGTAAACGGTCACGTAACACATTGGCAAATACAATAACGTGCTGAATGACACGTTCACGGCGGGCTTGAGTTAAAATCCGGCAGTCACGGTCGAAATGTCGCGAAGTCGCAATCAGGACCCCCCATAATTTTCGGGCTTCCCACCAGCGGTCATAACATGCAGTATTCTTAAAACCTAAAAAAATAGAAAGTACGACACCAATTAAAGTAAAGCCAACTAAAGGAATTTCTGGAAAACGATAGAGGTTAATATATTCAACCCCACCAATGATTGCCGAAATCAGCATTACTACCCCTAAAGAGGGCAAAATTTTAGGTAATATCGTCCCTCGCCAAGAGAATAAAACTTTAAAAATACTGGGCTGTTCACGAACAATCATTTTATTTTAAACGTCGCTATTTTTGTTTTGATATTCTAAGCTTAGTGAAGCTTTGTCAATATCATTGAACGGCTATTGAAGTAGGGTTGAGCAGTTGTTGTTCAGCAAATGAAAAGCTACCTTCTGGCGAGATAATAAAATGGTCCAGTAAGCGAATTTCAACAAGCTGACAGGCCTGTTCAAGTTGCTGTGTGAGTTTAATATCTTCAGGAGAGGGCTGTGGGGAACCAAATGGGTGGTTATGTGCTATTACTAATTGGCAAGCGTGCTGTTGTAAGGCATAACGTAAGGTTTGATTCACTGAAACAGCGCAGTGTTGAACTGAACCAAAAAATAACTTTTTAAAATGTAGTTTTCTCAACTCGGCATCTAAGCAAAGTACGGCAAAGACTTCTTGTTTTTCACCTTTTAATTCGTAACGCAAATAATCTAGAACTAAATGAGAAGAATGAAGGCTTAGCTCAGTCTGACTAAAATGATAGTCGAGATAACGCCGTCCAAGCTCTTTTACGGCCAGTAATTGGGAATACTTGGTAGCTCCAATACCATTAAATTGAGCTAATTCATTGTAAGATGCATCGAAAACAGCGTTTAGACTACCAAACTGTTGAATCAGTAAACGTGCGAGCTCTACTGCTGAATGTTGACGTGAACCTGAGCGAAGAAAGATCGCGAGTAGTTCAGAGTCAGAAAGGCTTTGAGGGCCTTGTTGTAATAACCGTTCTCTTGGCCGTTCTTGTTCTGGCCAATTTTTAATAGAAGTATTCATATTCCCCAGCAAGATTCTGCTTAAAAATTTATTTTGTTTGCCCAATCAATCTTGGGTCTGCGCGTATTTAATGCTATTGTGAGCGCCACTGCAACAGAAAGGTATCCTGTTCGTGAGCTTTGATTTAAGTGTTATTCCTCATAAAAACATTGTTTTAGCTGTTACAGGTGGGATTGCTGCCTATAAGAGTGCCATTTTGGTCCGTCGTCTTAAAGATTATGGTTTTGACGTACGGGTTGTGATGACACACGGGGCTCAAGCATTTATTACACCTCTAACTTTTCAGGCTCTTTCAGGAAATCCTGTACATACCGAGCTTTTAGACCCTGAGGCTGAAGCTGGAATGGGCCATATTGAATTGGCTCGTTGGGCTGATTTATTACTGGTTGCTCCAGCAAGCTGTGACACATTAGCTAAGTTTGCTAATGGTTTGGCAGATGACTTACTCAGTACTTTATTTTTAGCAACTAAAGCGCCTGTGTGGGTCGCTCCTGCGATGAACCAGCAAATGTGGGCTGCAAAAGCAACTCAGCGTAATTTACAAACTCTGGTTGAAGATGGCGTGCATGTGATTATGCCAGATGCAGGGGAGCAGGCGTGTGGTGATGTAGGCTTAGGCCGTATGCCGGAACCGGAAGAAATTGCAAGGCAAGTGGCGGGTTATTTCCATCAAGCCCAACGTGCAATTGCTGAAAAATTTGGGTTGTTGGCAGGTAAGCGAGTTGTAATTACTGCTGGACCAACCCGTGAAGCGATTGACCCCGTTCGTTATATCTCAAATCATAGTACTGGAAAAATGGGCTTTGCTTTAGCTGCGGCATGTTATGCAGCAGGTGCAAAAGTCACGTTAATTGCTGGTCCCGTAAGTTTAGATACTCCAAACGGTGTTCAACGTGTAAATGTTGCTTCGGCTCGACAAATGTTAGATGTCAGTATGGAGTCGCTTGAGACTGGCTGTGACATCTTTATTGCGACAGCGGCTGTAGCTGATTATCGCGTCGCCGAAGTGGCAGAGCATAAAATTAAGAAAGCAGGGGATGAGCTGAATGTTTCCCTTGTAAAAAATCCGGATATTGTGGCAACGATTGCAGCTCAGGAAAAACGTCCATTTATGGTGGGCTTTGCTGCCGAAACGCGGAATGTTGAAGAATATGCAGCAGGGAAACTCGTTGCTAAAAAGCTAGATATGATTGCATGTAACGATGTTTCTCGCGCTGATATTGGCTTTGCTTCTGATGAAAATGCGATGACAGTATTTTTTGCTGAAAGTTACCATATGAAAAAACGTGAGTTAGAGAAAGCATCTAAGCAAGAAATTTCTCAGCAATTGGTTGAAGCTATTTCGGATGCATTACGCCGTAAATAATTTTTGAACCAAATAAAAAAACCGCGAATAAATCGCGGTTTTTTTTATAGTCTTATTTAGACAATCAAGGGATTTCATCTTCAAATTCAGGTTTGACCTGAACAATGAAGTCTTGACGGTTAAGACCACGCCATAAGGCAAATGCTGTACCGATATAAATCGAAGAGTAAGTACCGACAAAGACACCGACAAACATTGCAACAGAGAACCAGTGTAAGCCATCACCACCCAAGAACATCATTGCAAGTACTACGAGCAACAAGGTCATTGAGGTATGGATGGTACGACGTAAAGTCTCAGTTAACGCAATATCAACGATTTCACGTGGAGTTGCACCGCGAATTTTACGGAAATTTTCACGGATACGGTCTGAAACAACGATGTTATCGTTAAGCGAGAAACCAATCACCGCAAGTACCGCAGCTAAAACTGTTAGGTCAAATGGCCATTGGAATAAAGCAAATGCACCAATAATGATGATGATGTCATGGAATAAAGACATCACGGCACCCATTGCGAGTTTGAACTCAAAGCGAATGGTGACATAGATCAACATTAAAATCAGCGCAAGTGCAACAGCGCCAGCCGAACGAACATAAAGCTCGTTACCTACCTGACCACCTACAGAGTCCACTTTATGAACTTCTGCTGCATTGTTCGGTAATTGCACAGCTTTGGTAATGGCGTTATTAAGATCTTCAACCTTAATATCTTGCACTGGCATACGAACAAGTAAGTCTTTATTACTACCTAAAGTTTGTACTACAGCATCTTTAAAACCAGCTTTATCGAGAGCCTGAATAACTTCTGCCTGATTTGCTGGCTGAGCATAGTTAAGCTCAGCTGAAACACCACCTGTAAAATCCAAACCTAAGTTAAGACCTTTGGTCGCAATAAAGAAAATGCTCGCTAAAGTAATAAGGATCGAGAAGATTGCTGCAGGTTTAGCAATCTTCATGAACGGGATGATTTTTGCATCATCCGGACGACCATATTGTTTTGAAGGCTGTTGAGTCACTTTAGTCATCATAGATCTCCTTAAATGCTCAACTTTTTCAAGTTACGGCGTTTACCATAAATGATTTGTACAATCGCACGCGTTACTGTAATGGCAGTAAACATTGAGCAAATAATACCGATCATTAATGTCACGGCGAAACCTTTAATCGGGCCAGTACCGATTGCAAACAGAATGAATGCAACAAGGAACGTTGTTAAGTTCGAGTCGAAAATGGTGTTATAGGCTCGATCATAACCTGCCACAATAGCCTGTTTAGGTGAGGCCCCCCAGAGCATTTCTTCTCGAATACGTTCACATATCAGTACGTTGGCGTCGACGGCCATACCAATGGTAATGACGATACCCGCAATACCCGGTAAGGTGAGGGAAGCACCTATCCAAGACATAATGGTTAAAATCATTGCCAGGTTAAATACAAGTGCAAAGTTTGCGATTAAACCAAATAGACGGAAGAATACGACCATCCAGATTGCAACAAGCAAGAAGCCGATTTGCGTTGATAGGACACCTTTATCAATGTTTTCTTGACCAAGGCTTGGACCAACAACACGCTCTTCAACGAAGTACATTGGCGCAGCTAAAGCACCGGCACGAAGCATTAACGCAAGTTCAGATGCTTCTTGAGGTGAACTTAAACCAGTAATACGGAAAGTTGAACCTAAAACGGCTTGAACAGTTGCGGCGTTAATCACGACAGACTCGGTATATGGTGTACGAACTTCTGTTTGAGCACCAGTTTTTGGATCTGTAACGTAGCTAATCTTTTGTTTATTTTCGATGAACAATACCGCCATGCGTTTTCCAACTGCATTACGGGTGGCATCTGACATCAGCTTACCGCCAGCACTGTCGAGCGTAATATTTACTTCGGCACCACCAGAGTCTTGGCTAAAACCAGAGCTTGCATTTTGAACGCGTTCACCAGTCAAGATACGGTTACGTTGCAACAACAGTTGGCGACCACTATCTAAAGACTGATAAGCAAAAACTTCCGTACCCGGAGGTAAAGGTTGACCATTATATTTACCCGTATATGGATCAATATATTGATCATTTAAGTCAGATACCAAACGGAATTCGAGGTTAGCAGTACGGCCTAAAACACGTTTAGCTTCTGCTGTATCTTGAACACCCGGTAATTCAACGACAATACGGTTGCTACCCTGACTTTGTACTAAAGCTTCTGCAACACCAAGTTCGTTAATACGGTTACGTAGTGTTGTTAAGTTCTGATTAACTGCATAAGCCTGAATTTCTTGACGACGTACATCAGTATAAGTGAGCTTTAGGATTGAACCTGTCGTGCTCGCTAATGCCTGTTGGGTATATTCATTACCATTACGGCGTAAAAAATCCATTGCTGCATCACGATCCGCATTGTCAGCAAACTGAACAGTGATCACATTATTATTTAACGCAAGATTGTTAAATTTAATTTTGTTTTCACGGAACTGACGACGCAAATCAGTGGCAGAGGTTTCCATACGTTGGGAAATGGCTTTGTCCATATCTACTTCAAGCAAGAAGTGGACACCACCACGTAAGTCCAAACCAAGTTTCATTGGTTTCGCCCCAATTTTTTGCAACCATTCTGGAGTTGTTGGTGCAAGGTTTAGGGCTACAACATATTGATCACCTAAGTCACGGCGTAATACTTCTTTTGCTTTCAATTGCGCTTCAGAAGAGCTGACACGCAAGAGAGCAGCATTATTTGTAAAAGTATTATCGTGGCTTGCAATATTTGCTGTTTTTAAAATTTGCTCTGCTTTTTGCACCACACTTTGATCAATTTGGGTACCAGCTTTGGCACCGGAAATTTGAACGGCGGGCTCATCCGGATATAGACTAGGCAGTGCGTATAATGTACTGACTACCAGAACAACCAGAATCAGTAAATATTTCCATGCAGGGTAACGCATTCGCTTTCTTCTTAAATGAAAAAGCCGTGCTAAAGCACGACTGTTTTATGATTAAAGGTTATTTAGAGTGCCTTCTGGTAATACAGAAATTACGCTGGCACGCTGAATTTTTACTTCTACACCACGGTTAAGTTCAACAACCGCATAGTCACCTTCAAGTTTAGTTACTTTGCCCATTAAACCGCCAGCAAAGACAACTTCGCTACCAACACCCAAGCTTTCGATTAAAGAACGGTGTTCTTTTGCACGTTTTGCTTGAGGACGCCAAATTAAGAAATAGAAGATTGCAACGAATACAACAATCATCAAAATGTTTGGTAAAAGGCCAGGGCTTTGGGCTGCTGCTGGAGCTGCATGTGCAGTAGAAATGAACAAGCTCATTTTAATTTCCTAAAGTTAAAAAATATGAGTCAGATACCTGACATAATCCTAATTCGTTTTGCAATTTACCTTGTCTTGAGGTTGAGCGCAAATCTCGCTTATTCATCGACAGGGCATGGTGGAACTTCTAATCCGCGGCGGGCATAAAAGTCCTGAACAAATTCATCAAAAGTGCCATTGTCTAATGCATCACGCATACCTTCAGTTAAACGTTGGTAATAACGTAAGTTATGAATGGTACCAAGCATAGACGCCAACATCTCTCCACACTTCTCAAGGTGGAACAGGTAAGCACGAGTAAAGTTCTTACAGGTATAGCAATCGCAGTGTGGGTCAAGTGGTCCTTGGTCATGACGATATTTACTATTACGAATACGTACCAGACCATCAGTGACAAAATAATGACCATTACGTGCATTACGTGTTGGCATTACACAGTCAAACATATCGACACCACGGCGCACCGCTTCAACGATATCTTCAGGTTTACCTACACCCATCAGGTAACGTGGTTTGTCATGCGGCATCTTGTTTGGAAGATAATCTAAAACCTTGATCATCTCTTCTTTTGGTTCACCAACTGACAAACCGCCAATTGCGTAACCGTCAAAGCCGATTTCAAGTAAGCCATTTAAAGACTCATCACGTAAGTCTTCATACATGCCGCCTTGAATAATGCCAAATAACGCATTTTTATTTTTAAGTTCATCGTGGTGATGAGCCTTACAGCGTTTTGCCCAGCGCAAAGAAAGCTGTAATGATTTTTGTGCTTCTTCATGTGTCGCAGGATAAGGCGTACATTCATCAAAAATCATGACAATGTCAGAGTTCAATACATGCTGAATTTCCATTGAAATTTCAGGCGATAAAAAGACTTTTGAACCATCAATCGGAGAACGGAAAGTAACACCTTCTTCCTTAATTTTACGCATAGCGCCAAGACTAAATACTTGGAAGCCGCCAGAGTCAGTCAAAATTGGCTTATTCCATTTAATAAAGTCGTGCAAGCCGCCGTGTTGCTTGATCACTTCAAGGCCCGGACGCAAATATAAATGGAAGGTATTACCTAAAATAATTTGTGCCTGAATATCTTCAATATCACGTGGCAGCATGCCTTTGACTGTACCGTAAGTCCCCACCGGCATAAAAACAGGGGTTTCAACAACACCATGTTCTAAAGTTAAACGACCACGACGGGCACGACCCGACTGACCTAATTTTTCAAACTTCATTTAAAAATCCTGAACAATAGCAAGCAATGCCGTAGGGCAGTGCAAGGGCGAAAAAACAGTTCGCTGCTAAAAAGAGGGCTATTTTCCTTGATTCTGCGACGTAGTTCTACTACTAAATGTAGCTGACTATAAAATCGGTCAAATTTCTGGGTGACCGATTGTTTTTTTATTTCGACTAAAAGTTCGGTTTATAGTCAAAATTGTCAGTAACCAAGTTATCTCGAAAGGGACGAATTGTTTTTTTAGATAAAGTCATCGTATTGATAATATTATTTGGGAACACTTCAATCTGATTATTAAATACTTCGACGTTGCGGTTAAAAATGCTGATTGCCGCGCCGACATTTTCGTTTTGTTCCTGAATATCATCCATCATTTTGCTATAGAGCGTATCTGCTTTTAGTTCAGGATAGTTTTCAACCACGACATTTAGGCTGCGGATTAGCTCTTTACTCATTTTTTCAATCTGTTGTAATTGAGCAATATCAGTATGATCGACATTCAAACTTAGAATTTGCTGACGTAAAGCAGTTACTTGTTCTAAAGTTGACTTCTCGAACTGAGTATATTGATTGAGTGTGGTTTCTAGTGCTTCAAGTGTTTTTACTTTCTGGCGTTCGAAATTGGCAACCTCAGCCCAAGCGCGTTTGGTCGCATTGAAATAACGCACAATGTTATTGCGAATGTGGATGCCCCAAGCAATCAGTACAACGAAAATCCCCAAGAAAATGAATAAGCCTGTCATTTTTACTCCTCTTATTGTTATTCCCTCATTATGCCCTCTAACTTCTTATTTTTTTAATAAGTTGCCAGTTCAGCAGTACGAGAGATTTATTTAATTAAATTAAGCATGAATTGCTGAAATTTTTCATATTGCGGCATAGTCATGGTACGTAAGTGACCACGTAATGCGGGAATATCATGAATTTCACTACGTTTACTGGTGGTTTGAAAAAGATCTTGCTCACCGAGATAACATAATATTTGCTCTTCATGATGATAAATTAAATCCCCGCTAAAATGTTGAAAAAAATCATGAAGTTTTAACGTTAGACTTGGACTCATTTCTTTAGCTAACTGGTGCTGGTCGGTTCCGAAAATACTCAGTTCTTGGTTAATGAGAATGTCGCTACTTTGCCATTCGCTTAAGTATGGTTCAAAAAAGCGAGAACGTTGATTACTTACAGCAATACCTAAAGCTGGCATTTGAAAAATAAAAGCGCCCCATAAGTCTTTATGAATCTCTTTTACTATTTTTTTATCGCTGTTCTGGTCTTGAAGAATAGGTAAATTATTTACATAGTGGTATTTAAATAGCAGCACTTGATGATCTGTAATGCCGTCATTCCATGTTACTGAAGCAAACTCGGTAATTTCATTCGCTTCATTGCCTCGGTTAAAAAGTGGAAAGTGTTGTTTTAATTTGCTTAAGACTAAAATGGGTTGGACTTGTATTGGAAGATAAGTTGGTAACTGCTGAAACTTTAGACCATAACGTAAAGCAGTCATACGCTGTTCTAAATAATGAATAACTTCAGTTAAAGGTTTTTGCGGTTCATAGAGCAAATATGCGAGGAAACCAGTTAAAAATGCCCATAATAGACTCCAAATATATTGAATATGAGGATGAAAAAAATATCCAAACAATAGCGTCGTAATACTGCAAATACTTAATAAATAAGACAGGGTATTCACAAAACGAAGGTTATGATCTTCACGCCATGGATGTAACGCGTTTAAGAGTTCTTGATCTGTTTGTGACTTTTGTCCAGCATCCCAAAGTCGGGCAATATTACGAAAGACTTGTGTATTTTTTTTACGTCTTATATGAAGTGCTTGTTGTATGGTATCAATCGGCATGAAAGTAATGAGTTGATTATCATAAAGTGCTAACTCTAGATTATCTTTTAAATTGAAAGAGATAAATAGAAATAAGTCTTAAATAATTACTTTTATGACTTCGGTATTTGAGTTTCATCAATGAAATGCTGCAATATATTTGCAAACTGCTCAAATTCTGGCATTGAAAGAGTTTCAAGGCGTTCAGCAAGCTCACGTACACTAGTGCCATATAAACTTTGCTGGCGTAAAAGATTTACATTACAGAGCCAACATAATGCAGATGTTTCAGGGTGTATATAGAAATCCCCTGGGAACCCTTCCAACATTTTTTCTAATAATAACAATCGATCAGGGCTTAGAAATTTTACTAAGTCCAATTCATTAATTCCGCTTTGTTGGTATTTTTGATTAAAACGAATATCACTTGATTCCCAAGCTACTCCTAAGCGACAAGCTTTTTTCTGTTGACTTGAAATGCTGACTCCGCGAACTGGAAAATTCTCTAAAATGATGCCGTATAAATTGTAACTAACATCTTTTAGTTCCCATTTACCTTTTGAATTATAGGCCATCTCTCGATTGACATAATGGTATCTAAATATTTTATAGGGGTGAGTTGTTTCTCTTACTTGCCACTTGCCGTGTATTGCAGTTAAAACTGAATTTTGTTGATTGCCTAACTTAAACAAAGGAAAGTCTGAAGCAGATGTTCCTTCTTTTTGTAGGCTATCTTCAGTTGCAAATTTGAAATTATATTTATGTTCATAATAATAAGTTTGGATATCTTGAAGTAGGCAAATCAGTTCGGCCGTCGATGCTCTATGATAAAAACCATAAAAAATCGCAAGAATGGCAAAAGGGAAGAAGTAAATCGAGATTAAAAAGCCTAAGGCCATACAAACTAAGGCGAAAATTGTAGCATTCCAAAAAATATAATTTCGAATATCAAGTTGTTGGGGGCCTGCCCAATTCTTTAATGAATAAACAAGAATATCAGGTGGTAATTGCTGATTAAGTAAATTTCTTAATGCCTCAATATTTCTTAAAGTAATTTTGTTATGGGTATTTTGATTGTCAAAAGCACTTTGAATTTTTTGAAAAAGCAGTTTCATAAATTTTATTATTAGTCGAAATTGTAGTTAGATCAGCTGGATTAAACCTTGAATCAACTTATAAGATTTAACCCAGCTTTAATTTTTAAACTTCTAATTTATCAATCAGCATTGCATCACCATAACTAAAGAAGCGATAGCGATCTTTAACGGCATGTTCATAAGCAGCCAAAATATTTTCTCTATTTGACAATGCTGAAACTAACATGAGCAGGGTAGACTCAGGTAAATGGAAGTTAGTAATTAAACGGTCTACGATGCAGAACTCATAACCCGGATAAATAAAGATTTGCGTATCACCAGTCCATGCTGCGATTTTTCCGCCATGCGCTTGAGCTGCACTTTCTAAAGCACGTGTTGCAGTTGTACCGACAGCAATCACTTTATTACCGCGTGCTTTAGTTGCCAAAATTAAATCAATAGTTTCTTGAGGAACATCACACCATTCACTGTGCATGACATGATTCGTAATGTCATCAGTACGTACAGGCATAAAAGTACCTGCACCGACGTGAAGAGTCACAAACGTTTTCTTAACGCCTTTTTGGTCTAACTTTGCTAACAACTCTTCGTCAAAATGCAAGCTAGCTGTTGGAGCAGCCACACTGGCAATTTTTTCTGGATTATGGAAAACCGTTTGATAGCGTTCAGTGTCAATTTCTTCTGCTTCACGATTGAAGTAAGGCGGAATAGGTAACTGACCATATTGCTCAAGTACTGGCAAAATTGGTTGTGAAAACTCAACGACAAATAAGTTTTCGTGACGGCCACGCACAATCACAGGAATATTGTCTGCACCGACAAAAAGCTCAGCCCCTGCTTTAGGTGAATTGCTCGCTTTAATATGGCAATACGCTGTGGTGTGGTTCAGCATACGCTCAACCAAAATTTCAATCGCCCCACCTGTGGCACGTTTTCCTTTCAGTCGAGCCTTCATGACTTTGGTATCGTTGAGTACCAATAAATCGCCTTCTTCGAACAGATCAATAATATCTGTGAACATATGATCGTGATATTGGCCCTTAGCATCTAAATGCAATAAACGCGAAGCACTACGTGTTTCGAGTGGGTAACGGGCAATAAGTTCATCAGGTAGTTCAAAGGAAAAGTCAGACAGTTGCATATTTGAGAAAAAACACCGCAAAAATTGCGCCTAGTATAAACTTTTTCGCTTTTTAATGGCTGTGCTTCGGGCCTAAATCATGAAAAATGTTTAAATGATCTAAAAGTGAACGATAATATTCACTTAGGGTTTGACAAGTTTTGCAAACGCGCTAATATACGCAACACAAACATACTTCCTCTCCCGAGGTGGTGAAATTGGTAGACGCGGCGGACTCAAAATCCGCTGTCAGAGATGACGTGTCGGTTCGAGTCCGACCCTCGGGACCAAGATTCAGAATCTTATGATTCTACGAAAACCCCTAAACTGACGGTTTAGGGGGTTTTTTGTTGGATATAAAAAAGTTCCTAGACTTTACGAAATTATGAGCTACTTGCTTTGGTTCCGAGGGTCGGGATCAAATCGCTTATAAATTTAGAGCTATTAAAGGTTTTTTAATTTTTCAATTCAAGCAGACTTTATTTAAATATGAAATGCATTTGATAAAAGCAAAATTTGAGTCGAAGTTAAGGTTTCATATTTATAAGATGATTTAAGCTAATTTTTATCTCTTTTCTAGCTAATTTTGACTTCCTATTTCTTATTACTTACAACTCTTTCTTCCAAAAAAATTGTTGTATTTTTCTAAACCATACCCACTTTATGTATCTGAAAACCTTTAATTGAAACTTCACATTTCTATTTCGAAAAGAAAGTTGCTCTTTTAATGTACTGTGTTAAAGTTTGTAGTAGATCATAATGATTATAAGTACATTCTTCAAAAGAGCGGTTCCGACCAACAATGACAAAATCTGTGAGGCGGGCATGACACAGCGATTAGAACTACATCAGGTAGAGCAGTTAACAGCTTGTAAAATATCACTATTACTTGGATTAAATGCCGAGCAGAATTATATTGAGCAATTTTTCCGGTTTAGTCTTCGCCTGTTGAAGTGTCAAAAAACTTTGCTTACTTTTAATCAGGAACCTTATTTTTGGCATCATTGCCCAGATGGCATGACTGCAATTTCCTTTAAACCTTCAAGACACCTAAAACAATGTTTTGCTAAACAACAGGTGATTCATCACAATCATCCTTCTTATCAAAATTTAATCAACTATTTAAAAGAGCTAAATATTGAATGTGGGCGTGCCTTAGCTGTCCATTTGGTGCAGCCTGACCAGACATCTATGGGATTTGCAGTTTTCTTCGATGACGATGAAAATTGTTTTGAAGATGATCAAATTCAGTTGCTTCTCGATTACTGTTCTAGTTTTATGCAACAAGTCGAGTTGAAGTTTAATTATGAAGAATTAAATGAACTCTATGAGCAGCAAGTCGCGCTGAACTCGAGTAAAACAAAGTTCTTTTCCATTATTTCGCATGACTTGCGGGCACCATTTCATGGCTTGTTAGGTTTCTCCGAAGTGTTAGCTAAAGAACGTGAAACACTGGATGAATCGAGTATTCAAAACATTGCCGATTATTTATACGACACTTCTCAATCGACCTATAACTTACTTGAAAGTTTGCTGACATGGGCAATGGCCGAAGGTGGTCGCTTTGTTTATCACCCAATTAATTTTAAGCTTAGACAAGTGAGCAATATTGTTTGTGATGTGCTGCATACATTGGCTTTAAAGAAAAATATTGAATTGGTAAATGCGGTTTCCGAAGATTTAAAAATCTATGCCGATATCAATATGATGACTTCCGTGATCCAAAACTTGGTGTCAAATGCATTGAAATTTACCGATGTTGACGGCTCTGGAAAAGTGTTCATTGAAGCAAAGCAGGTGGGTACAAATGTCGAAATCACTGTGCGTGATACAGGGCTTGGCATGACTGAACAGCAAATGGCAAATTTATTCCATCCGCGTATTACAGCAAGCTTTAAAGGCACCGCTGGGGAAAAAGGTGCGGGTTTAGGTTTGAGCTTATGTAAGCGTTTTGTCGAGATTAATCAGGGGAAAATTAGTGTAACTTCCCAAAAAGGAGTGGGAACGACATTTAAAGTTTTATTACCTTCTGCTCAAGAAGTTCCTGAACATCATGTAGAACAACAAAATACATCTGAAGCAAAATTGGTTTAATCCCTTTTCCTACTACTACTTGAACTGCTATAACTAAAAAGAGAGTCTGAGGAAAAGAGCTTTTTTATATGAATGCGGAGCAGTTACAAAAAACATTGCGTGCCAGCCAATATGCTGAACAAGTTTTAGGATTACATCAGGCTGTTTTAGAACAAGATTATCAAATAGATCAATTTGCTGCACCGCTCTCAACAGAACAAATTTACCAACTTGTAGACATCACGCTTGATGGAATTGGCGATGAAATAACTTGGATGCGTGCGCTTCGTATACTGCGCAGTCGTTTAATGTTTCGCTGGATCTGGCAAGATGCCAATCAACTGACGGATGTCGTTACACTTACTCGTGAACTTTCAGACTTTGCCGATGCAAGTATTTGTGCCGCAAAGGCTTTTGCTCGTGTTGCATTGGTTGCTAAACACGGCGAACCATTAAGTTATTCAGGCAAAGTTCAAGATTTGATTGTGGTTGCCATGGGCAAGCTTGGGGCACAGGAATTAAATCTATCAAGTGATATCGACCTGATTTTTGCCTTTGATGAGCAAGGCGAAACCAACGGTCGTAAATGTATTGATGTACAGCAGTTTTGTATTTTGTGGGGACAAAAACTTATTTATTTACTTGAACATATCACCGCAGATGGTTTTGTGTTTCGAGTAGACATGCGCTTACGGCCTTGGGGAGATGGCTCAGCATTAGCGATTAGTCATGCAGCTTTAGAAAAATATTTAAGTCAGCATGGCCGTGAATGGGAACGTTACGCATGGATTAAGGCACGTGTAGTCACTGGGGGTAAAGAAGGGCAAGACTTATTAGAAATGACACGTCCTTTTGTATTCCGTCGTTATGTCGATTACACCGCTTTTGCTGCCATGCGCGATATGAAAGCGATGATTGAGCGCGAAGTATTACGTCGGCATATTGAAGATGACATTAAACTCGGGGCAGGCGGTATACGCGAAATTGAGTTTATTGTTCAGGTGTTCCAGCTTATTTACGGCGGTTCTAAACGTGAGCTGCAAGACCGTCAATGTTTAGTTAGTCTTGAACATATTGGTGAGGCAGGCTTGTTAGAAAAACAGGCCGTACTAGAGCTTGAAGATGCTTACCTATTCTTACGCCGTGTTGAACATGCAATTCAAGCCTTGAATGATCAACAAACGCAACTATTACCAGAAGAAGCAGATTTACGAAAACGCATTATAGACACCTTGGGTTTTACGAGTTGGAATGAGTTTATTGATGTTCTGAACGAGAAACGCCAAAAAGTAAAAGTTCAGTTTAAGCAGCTCATTGAAGACACAAGTTCCAATGCAGCTACCGAGAACTTTGGACAGTTAGAGCAGCAGCTAGATGAAGTATTAGATGATAATGCAAAAAATTTAATTCATGAGTTCTGGCATGGTCATGCACTTAAAAAACTTCCTTCCAATGCTGTGCAGCGTTTAAAAACGTTTTGGCCCCATTTAATTGAAGCCATTTTACAGTCTGAACAACCACAAACTGCATTATTACGTTTAATGCCCCTGATTGAATCAGTCATGCGTCGAACCGTGTATTTGGTAATGCTGATTGAAAGTAAAGGGGCATTACAACGCTTAGTAAAAATGGCGACAGTGAGCCCATGGATTTGTGAAGAGTTAACACAATATCCGGTATTGCTGGATGAGTTCTTGTCGATGGACTTTGAATTACCAAAACGTAAGGACTTGGAAGACTCATTACGTCAGCAATTACTTCGTATCGAAATTGATCAGGTTGAAGATCAAATGCGGGTACTTCGCCTGTTTAAAAAGAGTAATGTGTTAACGGTCGCTGCAAGTGATGTGTTAGCTGAAAGTCCTCTTATGAAGGTCTCTGATGCTTTGACAGATATTGCAGAAGTCAGTGTTAATGCAACTCTTAATTTAGCTTATCAGACCGTAGCAAAGCGTCATGGTTACCCAAAAGATGTCGAGGGAAAACGTTGTTCACTCGATTATAAAGCTTTTGCCGTTATTGGTTATGGCAAGGTGGGTGGTATTGAGCTGGGTTATGGTTCGGACTTAGATCTTGTCTTTATTCACTATCTAGATGAACAAGCCGACACGGATGGTACTAAGTCAATAACTGGTTTTGAGTTTGCCATGCGTGTCGCTCAAAAGTTTATGTCTTTAATGACCACTCAAACGCTTGATGGCCGTGTTTATGAAATTGATACACGTTTAAGACCTTCAGGTGAGGCTGGTTTATTGGTGACAAGCCTGAAGGCCTATGAGCATTATCAGTTGAAAAGTGCATGGCTTTGGGAGCATCAGGCATTAGTTCGTGCGCGTTCTATTGCAGGTGATGAAGCACTTTGCCAAAAATTTGAAATATTTCGCCGCGAGATATTGACTCAATCTAGAGATGAGGCTTATGTTCGTGAGGAAGTGCTGAAAATGCGTCAGAAAATGAAAGACCACTTAGGTTCATCTTCTGAACAAAAAAAACATGGTATTTTTCATTTAAAACAGGACGCAGGTGGTATCGTAGATATCGAATTTATGGCACAGTATGCTGTACTTGCATGGAGCGGGACGAAACCCGATCTCGCCCATTATTCTGATAATGTAAGAATATTAGAAGATGCTGCTAAAGCAGACTGCTTATCCAGTGAAGATGCCACAGCATTAATTCGAGCCTATCTTAGTGAACGTGCCGAAAGCCACCGCTTAGCCCTTGCGAATCAATCCATGCAAGTAAGCGCAGCGGACTGGCGTAGTACCCGTGCGGTCGTTTGCAATTTATGGCAAAGATTAATAGACCCAACCGCCTCGGTTGAGTTGGATAGTGAATGATTTTATAACAATTTGGAGTGTTCCATGAATTTGGCTGATCGTGATGGTTTTATTTGGCAAGATGGACAATTAATTGATTGGCGTGATGCAAAGATTCACGTTTTAACCCATACTTTACACTACAGTATGGGTGTATTTGAGGGTGTTCGTGCTTATGAAACTCCTAAAGGTACTGCAATTTTCCGTCTTCAAGACCACACAAAACGTTTGTTAAATTCAGCAAAAATTTATCAAATGAAAGTGCCGTATGATCAAGCAGCGCTTGAACAAGCACAAATCGATGTTGTTCGTGAAAATAAATTAGCTTCTTGCTATTTACGTCCACTGATCTGGATCGGTTCAGAGAAACTTGGTATTGCAGCAACAAATAACACCATTCATGCCGCTGTTGCAGCATGGGCATGGGGTGCATATCTTGGTGATGAAGCAATGGCGAAAGGTATTCGCGTTAAAACTTCATCATTTACTCACCACCATCCAAACGTGACCATGTGTAAAGCAAAAGCATCTGGTAACTACACGTTGTCAATTCTTGCTCACCAAGAAGTTGCACATTCTGGTTACGATGAAGCAATGCTTATGGATCCACAAGGTTATGTGTGCCAAGGTTCTGGTGAAAACGTATTCTTGATTAAAGATGGTGTTTTACACACTCCAGATATTGCTGGTGGTGCACTTGACGGTATTACACGCCAAACTGTGATGACGATTGCTAAAGATCTTGGTTATGAAGTTGTTGAGCGTCGTATTACGCGTGACGAATTCTATATTGCCGATGAAGCATTCTTCACAGGTACTGCTGCTGAAGTAACACCAATTCGTGAATACGATGACCGTCAAATCGGTGCGGGTTGCCGTGGCCCAATTACCACTGAAATCCAAAAGACTTTCTTTGATGCAGTTCAAGGTAAAAATCCAAAATATGAACACTGGTTAACTTACGTAAAATAAGTTAATCCGTTAACATGAAAAGGCGAACGTTGGTTTCGCCTTTTTATTTTTGGGTTAGGGAGCTTTTATGCATATTGTCTATGTCTATGATGGTAAAGCAGGGCATCGCTCACAAGCTTTAGGCTTGTTTCAGGCGATGCAAAGACAGCAGGCAAATGCAACTTTTGAAGAAGTTTCTATTAATGACTTGCCTATTTTTTCTCTAATCAAAGCGCTTTTTTCTTCAAAAAAATCTCTATTTCAACAGGCACCCGATTTTATATTTGGTGTGGGAAGTCATACGCATTTTCGTGTCTGGTTGCTCGGTAAAATTTTCAAAAAGGCTAAGACCATTATTTTAATGAAGCCAAATTTACCGACGGTTTGGTTTAATTATGCTGTGATTCCAGAGCACGATGGTATTCCTGCGAATAACCAAGTGATTGTTACGCGTGGGGCATTAAATCCCATTCGTAATGAAAAACGCCATCAAGCTTCTAGAATTTTAATTGCATTAGGTGGTTCGTCAAAACGGCATCAATGGAACCAAGAAAAAGTATTATTAAGCGTGCAAAAGATTGTTGAGAATAATCCGGATGCCGAAATCATTCTAACGACTTCACGTCGAACACCAGCAGAGTTTATTGATATTTTAAGACAACAAAGTTTTGCCCAGCATTTACAAATATTTCCGGTTGAGCAAACACCTCAAGGCTGGATTTTTGAAGAGATGCAAAAAGCAGAAGCTGTATGGGTAACAGAAGATAGCGTTTCTATGGTTTTTGAAGCACTTACTGCGGGTTGTCGCGTAGGGGTCATAGCAATCGATCGGTTGAAAGACGATAGAATTACGCACTCGATTGATCAAATGATAGAATCACAACTAATCTCACAGAATACTTGTGTCGTACAGTTACCACAACCTTATGCTTTTAAAGAAGCAGACCGTGTGGCAACATATCTTTTAGCGAAATAATGAGTTTGGCATTGTGATTTATATCCTGATTTTACTGGTTTTGCTTACCGTGTTATTTAGCTATAAGTATGCGTGGTGGAAGCCAGCAGTGGATTGGAATCGACCACGTGTATTGATGTATCACATGGTACGAGACCATATTAATGGTGCCAAATTTAATAAGCTTCGGGTCAAGCCCGCTGAGTTTGAAAAGCAAGTTGCTTGGATGAAAGCGCAAGGCTTCCATTTTGTAACGATGCACGAATTGCAAGAGAACTGGGGAAATCACCCAGCCAAAACAGTTGCCATTACCTTTGATGATGGTTATTTAGACAACTTACAAAATGCTTATCCGATTTTAGAAAAATATCAGGCCAAGGCAACCATATATGTGGTGGTTGATCGTCATGATCGTGATTGGTCAACCTATAAAAAAGAACATCATAATAGTGGTGAACTCATGCGTGAAGCTAAGTTGAATGATGCTCAAGTCAAGCAACTGGCAGATAGCGAACTGATCGAAATTGGTTCACATACGTTAACGCATGCTAATTTAAACAAACTGGATGATACGGATTGTTTAAAAGAACTAACTGATTCAAAGCAGTGGCTTGAACAACTGATAGAAAAGCCAGTAACCAGTTTTGCTTACCCATTTGGTATTTACTCAGACCGAGATGTTAAACTGGCAAAACAGTCAGGGTATAGCAATGCAGTGACCACAATCGAAGGCATTGATGATGAACAGCCGGACTTTATGCAACTACAACGTATTAAGATCAGCGGAAAAGATTCATTATTTGCCGTCAAGCTTCGTTTAAAACTTGGTACGCGTGAGGGCTAATCATGAAAATTACGCTTGTGATGGCAAGTGATGAGGAAGGTGGCCTAGAAAAGCATGTACTTGAGCTGGCTGCTGGTTTATCACAAGCACATGAAGTTTCTTTAATTGCACATCAGAAATATCAAAGTCGGGTAGAAAGTTCGGTGAACTTTGTTGCTTTTGATATGAGTGGCAGTCGTTATAACCCGTGGACGAAATATCTGCTTAAAAAAACAATATTGGGGACAGAACCACAAGTGCTACATGCTCATGCTTCTAAAACGGCCAAACTGTTGCAAGGCATGATTGCAGGTTTTAATTTCCCTTGTGTGGTGACTATCCATGGTGCAAAGAAAAAGATTGATTCTTACTTGGCATTTGATCATATCATTTGTGTGAGTAAGCGACTCGCGCAGATTGTGGGGCAGCCGGAAAAACTCAGTGTGGTCTATAATGGTATTTCTTTGAATATGCCTGCTCAATCATTTGTAAAAAATAGAAAATTTATTGCCATTGGACGTTTAAATGAAGTGAAAGGTTTTGATCTTTTACTGGCTGCTTGGCGGAACATTTCACACCAATTAACTATTGTTGGTGATGGTGAAGAACGAAAGAAGTTAGAGCAATTGATTCAAGAGTACCAATTAGCTGATCGGGTTCACTTGTATGGGTATAGCGACAATATTCACCCATTGATTATAGACCATGAGGCTTTGATTGTGTCTTCCTTGCGTGAAGGGGGCCCGTATACACTTGCTGAAAGTTTATTGCTTCAACGTCCTGTGTTAGGGACTGATGTCGGAATGATGGCTGAGTTTATTCCTGTTGAGTTTCTATGTGAACCAAATAATATTGAAGCATTGCAACAAGTGATTCAAAACTATTTGGATGTGGTAGCCCCTGAAGCAAGTTTTAAACAGGCTTATGCCTTGGCACAAGAACAATTGACTTTTACAAAAATGATCGATAATACGGTCAAAGTCTATCAATCATTGCTTTCAGCATAGGATGATGGATTGATGACACAACAAAAACCTTTCATCCTAGCGTTGACCGATGGTAAAGCAGGCCATGAAACTCAAACACAAGGAATAGTTCAGCTACTGAATCAACAACAAGATTATCAGGTGGAATGGGTTCAATTAAATCTACCTAAAAAATGGTTGTATCGTGTTCTCAAGTTATTGATCAAGTTTTCAATAAATACAGAGTGGTTACGTTATTTTCTTGACTCCCAAACCCTAAGTGCATTAGAGCAGAAACAGGTTGCTTATATTGTATCGGCAGGGGGAAACACTCTACTTGCCAATCTACTGCTCAAACAACATTTGCTCAAAGATCAGCCTGTAAAAAATCTGGTCGCAAGTTCATTACGGGGGATTCGTGCTGACTTGTTTGATGTGGTATTTACCATTCATGAGCAACAAGCCGTATTGCCTCATTATTTTTATTATCCAATTGCACCGAATAAAATGAGTGCTTTACCTCTAACACGTGAGCGGGCGCGGGAACATTTGGGTATTCAAAATGCTGAGCAAACGATTGCAATTTTGATTGGTGCTGACACTAAAACAGTAAAAATTGGTGAAGCGGCACAATGGGCAACTGTTTTACAGCAGGTTCGAAAGCAATATCCTACAGCGAGATTGCTACTGACAACATCACGAAGAACACCGATTACTTTTGAAAAAGAATTACAGCAGCTTGCTGAGCAGTACGGCATTTTTCAGCCTCATGACCAGTTAACATGGGTAGCACAAGGCCAAAGCTGTGATATCAAAGATTATATTAAAGCAGCTGACTGGATTCTAACGAGTCCGGACTCGACTTCGATGGTGGCAGAAGTGGTCATGTCAGGAAGTAAGTTGCTGGTACTTTATGATGAGCAGTCCATGCAGGATGAACAGATTAAGCACCAATTAAAGTTTTTAGCACAGCAACATTGGCTATATTTATTAACTGTTTCAGATTCTTATCAAATCTCTCAGGTTGTTCAAGAGTTAGAGATGCAAGATCATACCAGCGAAATAACTCGGAAGTTAAATCGGGTTTTGGACAAATAAGTTTAGCTAAGTATTTATATTTTATTTTTTGTAATAATGGTCAAACTGCGTAGGGCTTTCTGAGGTTAACGCTAAATTAAATAGGAAATAGGTGATAAAATCCGTGACTAAGAAAATGGAGTTACATGATTTATTATGAAGTTCTTGGTTACTGGTGGTGCAGGTTTTATTGGTTCGGCGGTGGTTCGTCATATTGTTCAAAATACTGAACATGAAGTATTAAATGTCGATAAGCTCACTTATGCGGGAAATCTAGAGTCTTTAAGCTCTGTTGCCGATCACCCACGTTATCAGTTTTCTCAGACCGATATTTGTGACCGTACAGCTTTAGATGAATTATTTAAAAGTTTTCAACCTGATGTAGTGATGCATCTTGCTGCTGAATCGCACGTAGATCGTTCAATTTCAGGACCTTATGCTTTTATTGAGACCAACATTATTGGTACATACCAAATGTTGGAAGCAAGCCGTACTTATTGGTTAACCCTTGATGGTTCAAAAAAGGAAACATTCCGCTTCCATCATATTTCAACCGATGAAGTCTATGGTGATTTAGAAGGTACAACCGACCTATTTACCGAAACAACATCGTATTCACCAAGTTCACCATATTCTGCAAGCAAAGCCAGCTCAGACCATTTAGTCCGTGCATGGAACCGTACTTATGGTTTACCGGTGTTGGTGACCAACTGTTCAAATAACTATGGGCCATTTCATTTCCCGGAAAAATTGATTCCGCTTATGATTTTAAATGCTTTGCAAGCCAAGCCACTCCCTGTATATGGCAATGGTCAGCAAATTCGTGACTGGTTATTTGTAGAAGACCATGCACGAGCACTCTTTACTGTTGCAACGCAAGGTGTGGTTGGGGAAACTTATAATATTGGCGGTCACAATGAAAAAGCCAATATCGAAGTTGTTCATGCGATTTGCACATTACTTGAAGAATTGGCACCGAATAAGCCGGAAGGTGTAGCACAGTACAAAGATTTAATTACCTATGTCAAAGATCGCCCAGGTCACGATGTGCGCTATGCAATTGATGCGACAAAAATTAAAAATGACTTAGGCTGGGTTCCGCAAGAATCGTTTGAGACGGGCCTGCGTAAAACCGTTGAATGGTATTTAAGTAATACTGAATGGGTTGCACACGTTCAAAGTGGCGAATATCAGTCTTGGTTAAACAAGCAATATCAAGGATAACTATGAAGATCTTATTGCTTGGAAAAAATGGACAAGTTGGGTGGGAGCTACAGCGAGCGCTTGCTCCTTTGGGCGAGGTAGTTGCATTAGACCGTCATGGTTTAAATGGTCTATCTGGCGATATGACTCAACCATCGGCAATTTTTGACACGATTGTGGCGCTAAAACCCGATGTAGTCGTTAATGCTTCTGCTTATACAGCTGTTGATTTGGCTGAAACTGAGCAGGATTCGGCTGATCTTGTGAATCATCAAACTGTAAAGGCTATAGCCGATGCATGTTTGCAAATTAAAGCTTTATTTGTGCATTACTCTACCGATTATGTTTTTGACGGGGCAGGTGAAACAGCTTTTGTTGAAACAGATGCAATTGCACCATTAAATGTCTATGGTAAAACCAAGGCATTAGGCGAACAGGCAATTGTTGAGAGTGGCTGTCAGCATCTAATTTTCAGAACATCATGGGTCTATGCAAGTAAAGGAAAAAACTTCTTGAAAACGATGTTGAACTTGGCTCAGCAACGTGAAGAGTTGTCGATTATTGATGATCAGATTGGTGCTCCAACTTCTGCTGAGCTAATTGCTGATATTACCGCACATGCTATTCCTCAAGTCGTAGCCGATGTGAGTAAAGCTGGTGTCTATCATTTGGTGGCGAGTGGTGAAACATCATGGTTTGGCTACGCAAGTTATGTATTTGAGCAAGCACGGTCATTAGGACAGGCGCTGATTGTACAAAAGGTTAATCCAATTCCAACAAAGGCTTACCCAACACCAGCAACCAGACCACACAATTCAAGATTGAACAACCAAAAAATACAGCATGTTTTTAAACTCTGTCTACCTAACTGGCAAGATGGTGTAAAGCGAACCATAGTGGAGCTATTAAATAAATGAGTCTCAAACGTAAAGGTATTATTTTAGCGGGTGGTTCAGGTACACGCTTACATCCAATTACCAAAGGTGTATCGAAACAGCTTTTGCCAATTTACGATAAACCAATGGTTTACTATCCATTGTCTGTATTGATGCTTGCCGGTATTCGTGAAGTCTTATTGATTTCGACACCAGAAGATTTACCCCAATATGAAAAACTGCTCGGTGATGGTTCTCAATTTGGTATTGAACTTACTTATAAAGTACAACCTTCTCCAGATGGTTTGGCACAGGCATTTTTAATTGGTGAAGAGTTTATTGGTCAAGATAATGTTTGTTTGATCTTGGGTGACAATATTTACTATGGTCAAAGTTTTGGCAAACAATTAGAAGCTGCGAGTAATCGAGAGCATGGTGCAACAGTATTTGGTTACCATGTGACAGACCCAGAGCGTTTTGGTGTTGTCGAGTTTGACCCAACTGGAAAAGTTCTCAGCATTGAAGAAAAACCATTAAAGCCAAAATCACCTTATGCCGTGACGGGTTTGTACTTCTATGACAATCGTGTTGTAGAGTTTGCTAAACAAGTGAAGCCATCTGCACGTGGCGAACTTGAAATTACTGACATCAATAATGCATATCTGAAAGATGGTTCATTGAATGTGGAGCTTTTAGGGCGAGGGTTTGCATGGTTGGATACGGGCACGCATGAATCGCTTTTAGAAGCAGGTCACTTTATCTATACTGTAGAAAAGCGTCAGTCATTAAAAGTCGCATGTTTAGAGGAAATTGGTTTCAATCAAGGTTGGATTAGCAAAGAGAAACTTTTAGAAAGTGCTGAAGCTTTGAAAAAAACAGAATATGGTCAATATTTGAAAAAAATCTGGGAAGAGTCAAATGCAGGTTGAAACGACTAAAATAGAAGGGCTTTTGATTCTACATCCAAATGTATTTGGTGATGATCGCGGCTGGTTTATGGAAAGCTTTAATCAGCAACGTTTTGCACAAGCACTTGAACAATTAAACTTGCCTGTTCCAACTTTTGTACAAGATAACCATTCATTGTCTCAAAAGAGTGTGTTACGTGGGTTGCATTATCAAAATGCACCTTATGCGCAAGGAAAACTGGTACGTGTTGTACAAGGTCGTGTTTGGGATGTTGCGGTAGATATTCGACCTGACTCAAAAACTTATGGTGAATGGGTTGGTGTTGAACTGAGTGCAGAAAATAAAACCATGTTTTGGATACCGGAAGGTTTTGCTCATGGCTTTATCGCACTTGAAGACAATACCCAGTTTTTGTACAAAACCACCAATTACTACAATAAAGAAAGTGAAGGCGCTATTATTTGGAATGATCCAACACTAGCGATTAACTGGCCTCTTGATGAGGTTGGTGAGGTGTTGGTGAGTGATAAAGATCAGATTGCAGATGCATTTAAAGCATAAAAAAAGAGGAGTTTATCTCCTCTTTTTTTATCGAGGCTGTTTCAATATTATTTTATATGGTGCGACTAAACAGGTTGATAAAATGAACTGAATAAGTAATTTGAGTATGTAAAAAGGGACAACATAAAAAGGTAGAGTCTGTAGTGCAGTGATACTCGTTGGAATAATTCGATCATAATAGCGACGACGAATTGCCAAAGAAGCATTTTTTCTCAATTCTTTAGATAAGCTCTGCTGGTTAATACAGTAAGCCTTTTTGGCTTCTGGATGTGTCTTGGAATAGTCTTTTAAGAATTGAGACATGCTTTGGCGGAGCAAAATCACTTGCCGTCTTACTTCAAAATGATCTTTTTTCTTTTTGGCTTGGGCAATAACACTGGTGTCATGGTAGCGGAAATAATTTAAACACTCATGCGTAAAGAAGATGTCACCTTGCGATACGATTTTTGCCCAAATTTCCCAATCACCAATAAAGCGTAGACTTGGATTAGCTCCACCTACATCGAAATAAGTCTGTTTTTTAAAAATGACACCACTGGCATTTGGAATGGTGTTTTGAGCATTTAAAAATCTTTCGATATATTCGAGACCATTCATTTCAAAATCATTTTCAAATAATTTTGAATCAACTTGATCAGTAAAATCTTTCCATGAACCCGTGACTTCACCTTGTGCATTCATTCGATGAGATTGGCTGTAGGCAAGAACAAGCTTAGGATTTTTTTCAAAATGAGGGACTAATTTTTCCAAAAATTGTAAGTCGGCAACATCATCAGACTCTGCAATCCAGATCAGATCGCCTTTTGCTAGATGCATGCCTTTGTTCCATTGGCAAAATGTTGAGCCTGAATTTTGTTCATTGATGATGCAATGTGAAACTTTCGGATGGCTTTTGTATTTCGCTAAAATTTCGGCACTATGATCGGGTGATAGATCATCTAAAAGAATCACTTCAAATTGCGAATAGCTTTGGTTAAGAATGCTCTCAATTCTGTCTTCTAAATATTGGTCATGGTTATAACTTGGAACAATAACACTAACAAACACGTGAGGGTGGCCTATACAAAATTAAAAAAGCTAAAACTTAAGCTTGAAGCAATAAGTCAACGACGGTCTCTATCCTATTTTTATAAGTATGACTCTGTTGAACTTTATACATGGCTGCTTCAGCGCTGATTATTGGATCTTTTAACTTCAATTGCAATTCTTGCGGATTCTCAAATGAAATAATTTCATTTTTGATATCAAAAGCATAGTTTAGATCTTCAACATACTCGCTTACCAAAATACAACCACAAGCCGGAGCTTCGAAACAACGCATATTCATACCTTGACGAATATTTTTCTTGTTAATGACATTCAAGATGTAACGATGCGTTCTGTAGAGTTCGGCAACTTCAGTCAAAGGAATATTGTGAGGGTGAACAATACTGTTTGATTTGCTGAGTTTATCCCATCCTTTCCCATAGACAGTGAGGGGAAGGGGAATCTGTTCAATGAGCTCTTGTCGATCAGGCGACCATGCGCCTACAAATAAAAGACGATCATCTTTTTGTTCATTGCTAGAAAAGAAGACATTTGGATTATAAGCAAGAGGCAGATAAATGGCATGATTTAGTCCCATTGCTCTCGCATCTTCGATAAAGCTAGAATCGGTAAAGCAATATAAATCAATGACGTCTTTAGATTTTAATAAGCGTTCATCAAAAAAGTCACCAATCCAATGTGCTTTTTTGCATGGAAAGTCTGCCAAAACTTGCAGTAAATGATCATTAAAATAAAAAAGATCGGCAATGAGAATCAAATCTGGCTGAAACGTTTGCAGTTTCTTTTTGAGTAAATTTGCCGTATATATATCTTTGTTTGGTAATAGCTTTTTCAGAAACCGATCGGTGGTATTGTTATGATTTAAGGCAAAGCCTTGGATTTCATAATCAGGGCTTTGATGGGCAGCAGCAAGAATATTTTCGTACCACTGCAAAATACCGCTGCGTTTACCAATGATGAGCAGTTTCTTTTGCATTACTTTTTATCCGCATTACCTTTGAGCACCATATAAATCAGTGCAACAAAGATAAGTAATGCACCGACTAAACTGCTTACACAGAAATAAAGAATACGTTGGTTCGTCGTGAGGTTAAATAATTCATTCGCAAGGATGTAGCGCATGAAAAACCATTGTGCGAGGGAGAATACAATCACGACTAAAGCATGTCGTCGTACATCTGGGCGCATAGCCATAAAGCTGACCTCTAAATTAAAAGCTCCTTATTATGCCACTGACCAGCTTATTCGCAAAGCATAGCTTAGGTAAGTCGAATATATATCTTATTTCTAATAAAAAACCCTGCAATTGCAGGGTTTTTTATTAAAGAGCAATTAAGCTTCTTTCTTTTGTTGTTCACGTAAGCGGATGCCCAAGTCACGAAGCTGGTTTGCTTCAACAGGAGCTGGTGCTTGAGTAAGTGGACATTCAGCAGTTTTCGTTTTAGGGAACGCAATAACATCACGAATTGAAGTCGCGCCAGTCATAAGCATTACTAAACGGTCAAGACCAAATGCCAAACCACCGTGAGGAGGTGCGCCGTAACGAAGTGCATTGAGTAAGAAGCTGAATTTTTCTTCTGCTTCTTCATCAGAAATACCAAGCGCTTCAAAAATCGCTTTTTGCATTTCTAATGTGTAAATACGAAGTGAACCACCACCAACTTCAGTACCGTTCAATACCATGTCGTAAGCAACAGAAAGTGCTTCGCCTGGATTGCTCTTCACGTCTTCTACGCTAGATTTAGGTAATGTGAATGGATGGTGAACAGAAGTCCATTTGCCATCGTCAGTTTCTTCAAACATTGGGAAGTCAACAACCCAAAGTGGAGCCCACTCACAAGTCGCAAGGTTCAAGTCATGACCGATCTTGACACGAAGGGCACCCATTGCATCATTTACAATTTTAGCTTTATCCGCACCAAAGAATACGATATCGCCATTTTCAGCACCAACACGTTCAAGCAATTGCATTACGATTGGTTCGATGAATTTAACGATAGGAGATTGAAGGCCTTCAATTCCTTTTTCGATTTCATTAACTTTAATGTACGCTAAGCCTTTTGCACCGTAGATACCGACAAATTTAGTGTATTCGTCAATCTGACTACGTGTTAATGAACCTGCGCCTGGTACACGAAGTGCGGCAATACGGCCTTTAGGGTCTTTAGCTGGACCTGCAAATACTTTGAACTCAACTTCTTGCATTAAGTCTGCAACATCAACGAGTTTTAACGGAATACGCAAGTCTGGTTTGTCAGATGCATAATCACGCATTGCTTCGCTGTATGGCATACGGCGGAATTTTTCAAATTTTACGCCAAGCAAGTCGTTAAATAATTTAACAGTCATGCCTTCCATCAAATCCATAATGTCATCGTCGTTTAAGAATGATGTTTCAATGTCGATTTGAGTAAATTCAGGCTGACGGTCAGCACGTAAGTCTTCATCACGGAAACATTTCGCGATTTGGTAGTAGCGATCAATACCACCAACCATCAACAATTGTTTGAATAATTGTGGTGATTGTGGAAGTGCATAGAAGCTACCATTTTGTACTCGGCTTGGTACTAAATAGTCACGCGCACCTTCAGGGGTTGCACGAGTTAAAATCGGAGTTTCAACGTCTAAGAAACCATGATCGTCTAAATAGTTACGAATCAAGTTGGTTACTTTAGAACGGAAGCGTAAACGCTCTAACATTTCTGGACGACGGATGTCCAAGAAACGATATTTTAAACGGTGTTCTTCAGACACATTAATTGTGTCGTCATTTAATGGGAATGGTGGAGTTTCAGATGCAGCAAGAACTTCGATTTCTTTGCCTAAAACTTCGATTTGACCACTCACCATATTTGGGTTTTCAGTACCTTCATAACGGCGACGAACACGACCTGTAATTTTTAATACATATTCAGAACGTGCTTTATCTGCAGTTGCAAATGCTTCTGGAGTATCTGGGTCAATAACCACTTGAACGAGACCATCACGGTCACGCATATCAAGGAAAATAACACCGCCATGGTCACGGCGACGATGTACCCAACCGCATAATGTAACGGTCTGGTCGATTTGGGCTTCAGTTAAAGAGCCACAGTAATGAGTTCGCATCATGATGAAGATTATCCAAACTATATTGGCTGAAAAGACGGATGCGTAAACCGCGCACCGTCAAAAAAATAAGTTTTCGATTATGCCCTGTTGAATGGCATGCCACAAGAACTAGATCAAAAAACAGCTATAATTTAGCTAAAAATGAGCAATTTGGCAGCAAGTTTAGCTATTTAGCCCATTCTTTGTTGTCGATCTAAAAATAAGAATAATAGACATCCCAAACTAAAAGTACTTAACCAACCTTGCATAAACTCATTAATAGAGCGGCCAGTAAAATAATAGGTATCAGAATGCCAAACCTCATGGGGAATATAACGGGCATAGTCCCAAAATGAAAATAAGCCTAAAAGTGTAGATAAAGCAAATAAACACCAAGCAAAAATTTTAATTTTATAATTTACTTTCCAATGCTGTTTATGGCGCTGATAGTAATGAATACTCATCCAGCCTAAAAAAGGTAATGCCAGAGCAGAAGAACCAAGTTGAAGAAGGCGATGCAATGGATAAGGGCGGCCAAACAAGTGAACAGTTTGCGATAAAAAGTCTTGAAATATAAAAGTTCTAAAGTCTGAGTGGGTAAGCCCATCCCAAATGAGATGTGTTGCTATACCAATGAGTAGAGCAATTATGATTCCAATAAAAAAGCTAAAAAAATGTCTAAAAGAATCTAGTTTTAAATCGTGTTGGATACCAAAAAAACGGTAAACCACAGGTCGGTAAAGTAAGTACCAAATGACACAGAATAATAACCCTAATGCAAGATTAGGGTAGAAAAGCCCCTTCCATTGATGAGTCAGCATACCTGATTGCATTGTAAATAAGCGGTAAAGATCGGGCGTCATACTGCCAATTGCTAAGGCGGCAATGGGTAACGTATTTCGGCTCAATTTAGCAAGTGGAGGGGCGATAACTGCATGGGAGATTGTAAAAGGCATTAGAAAAGAAAGCTTCTCACATCATCAAAAACTTGAGTCTATCGAAACATGTCATTAACGAATGTTTTTTATTGCAAAACAACTGAAATGTTATAATATAACAAAACAAAAGGCGTACGATTAGAGACTCACCTCATGTTGTTCTATAAAAATATTTTGACCTTATCCATTTTGGCTGCCATATCTATACCTGTATTTGCAGCAGAAAATGAAAATGTTGAGAAGTTAGAAACTATCCGCATCAAGGCGCACCCCCTTGAGCAAACTTCAAAAGATTTTGCAGTCGCTGATACTGTAGTTGACCAAAAGCATTTGACTGAAGGGGCCGCCACTATTGGGGATGCGCTCAATAGTGAGGTGGGGATTTATGCGAATCAGTTTGGGGCTGGTTCAAGTCGTCCGGTGATTCGTGGCCAAGATGGACCACGTGTTAAAGTTCTTCAAAATTCATCTGAAAATGTGGATGTCTCAACTTTGTCTCCTGATCATGCTGTAACAGTAGATCCAGTTCTCGCAAAACAAGTTGAAGTGATTCGTGGACCCTCTACTTTATTGTTTGGTGCGGGAACTGTTGGTGGTTTAGTCAACGTTATTGATAACAAGATCCCTACACAAATGCCTGAAAATGGTTATGAAGGACAAGTTGGCTTACGTTACAACACTGGAAGTGATGAAAAGCTGGCGAGTGCTGGTGTAACTGTAGGGTTGGGAAGCCAAGTTGCGTTACGTGTTGAGGGGTTAACACGTGATGCGAATAACTATATTGCACCAAACTATATTCATGAAGGTGAAAAAGAGCGCCGTGTAGACAATACCTTTGCACAAGGTGATTCAGTGAATGTGGGGTTGTCTTGGATTTATGATCGCGGTTATACGGGTATTTCGTATAGTAACCGTCGAGACCAGTATGGTTTACCGGGGCATAGCCATGAATATGAAACCTGTAGCGCTCATTTAATAGGTAGACCACATTTACATTGTGATGCTCATGAGCATGATCATGAAGAGGGTGAAGAGGCTCATGCCCATGAAGAACATGAGCACGAACATGGCGGCCCATGGATTGACTTAAAATCTGAGCGTTATGATTTTAAAACCGAGTTAAATGATCCATTTGCAGGCTTCCAAAAGTTACGTGCCCAAGCGAGCTATACAGATTATCAGCATGATGAAATTGAAGAAGGGACAATCGCGACTCGATTCCAAAACAAAGGTTATGATGGGCGTATTGAGTTAGTCCATAACCCTATTGCAAGTTGGGAAGGGGTAATTGGTACCCAGTTAGGCCAACAAAAACTAAATTTAACTGGTGAAGAAGCATTTATGGCACCGACCACTACCAAAAAGTGGAGTGTTTTTGCTTTAGAACACAAACAATGGAAGGATGTTCATTTTGAACTTTCTGCTCGTGCAGATCAGCAAGAAATCGATGTAGATGATAACTCTAAACAAGATTTTGACGGTTCTGCTTTTTCCTATGCAGGCGCTGCTAACTGGGAGTTTGCGCCAAATTATAAGCTTTCATTTGTAGCATCACACCAAGAGCGTCTGCCTCTTGCTCAAGAGTTGTATGCAAATGGTGCCCATTTTGCGACCAATACTTATGAGTTAGGAAATGATCAACTCAGTAAGGAAAAATCAAATAATGTTGAGTTAGGTTTGCATTATGATCATGACAAACTCGATTATCATCTTCATGTTTACCATAACTGGTTTGATGACTACATCTATGCGCAAACCCTTGACCGTTATAAAGACTTCCGTTTAGTTCAATACACTCAAGATAAAGCTCGTTTCTATGGTGCAGAGGGTGAAATTGGTTATCAAATTACGCCAATGTACAAGATCAGTGCTTTTGGCGATTACGTGCGCGGTAAGATTGATGCCGAGGGCAATGCTCCTCGTATTCCGGCTGGGCGTTTAGGTACTAAAGTTGATGCAGATTTTGGTGACGGTTTTAGTGGTTCTGCTGAGTACTATCATGTCTTTAATCAAGATAAGATTGCGGCTTATGAAACCGAAACAGAAGGCTACAACATGCTCAATTTAGGGGTAGCATACTCTGGACAATATGGTGCAAAAACAGATTATCGCGTTTATTTAAAAGCGAATAACTTGTTAGATGACACGGTTTATCAACATGCGTCGTTCTTATCAAATATCCCGCAAGTTGGACGTAACTTTACCGTCGGTGTAGATTTTAGTTTCTAAGGCTTCAACACGAAACTAAACTTGAAAAATCAAGCCAAAAGACCTAATTTGAAACTATCAAGTTAGGTCTTTTTTATGCGTATTTTTCAGCGAATTCATCAAAAGTTAAATTGGTCAGGACGTCGTTATATGGCGGTCATACTTTGCGTTGTTGCTATTGCATATCTTGCATCGGCAATTTATCACACAGTGAAACCATTGCCGCAAGGAATTAACTTTAGTGGCAAGCTCAGACATGCCGATGTTAAATTTTTAGCCGATAAAACGTATATTGATGCGAATGGGCAACAACAGGTTGATCAGCACATCTTTGATGAAATCTTGAAAATGATTGATGAAGCAAAAACCACAATTGTGGTGGATATGTTCTTATTTAATTCAGAAGTAGGGGATTCAAATCTAAAGCAAAGACCATTGATGCAAGAGCTCACTGATGCACTAATTAGTAAAAAAAGACAAAACCGTCAAATTCAGGTTGTTATGATTACCGACCCGATTAATTCGGTATATGGTGGTCTAAGCCCTGAACACTACCGTCAATTACGCCAAGCTGGTGTTGATGTCATCGAAACGAATCTGGCACCTTTACGTGCTTCTAACCCATTCTGGTCGGGGTTTTGGTACATCTGTTGCCAAAATATTGGTAATAATCCAGAGAAAGGTTGGTTACCCAACCCATTTGGCGATGAAAAAATTACGCTACGTAGTTATTTGAACTTATTTAACTTTAAAGCAAACCATCGTAAAACTGTTGTCGTTGATACCGATGCGGGTTGGAAGTCATTGGTGACCTCAGCAAATCCGCATGATGGTAGTTCGCGCCATTCTAATGTGGCATTGGTGGTAAATGGAGCCACAGCTGCTGATGTACTCCAAACCGAAGCTGCTGTTGCGCAAATGTCAGGAAGTAGTTCACCATCACTTATATTAGGCGATTTTGAAAAAGACGTTAGCAAGCCTCAAGTTCAGGTGTTAACTGAAGGGGCAATCTTTGAAGCTGTATTAAAATTAATTAATACGGCTAAACCTAAAGAACATCTTGATTTAAGTATGTTCTATTTATCTGAACGTAAGATTATTAAAGCTCTAAAAAGTGCCCAAGAACGTGGCGTTATTGTTCGTGTTTTACTCGATCCAAATAAAGATGCGTTTGGTAGACAAAAGAATGGTATCCCAAACCGTCAAGTAGCTTCAGAGTTACATGCTGCTGGCATTCCAATTCGTTGGTGTGATACTCATGGCGAGCAGAACCATAGCAAAATGATCTTGAAATATAATGCTCAACAAGCTGAGTTAATTGTAGGATCTGCCAATTTTACAGCCCGTAATTTAAAAAATTATAACCTTGAAACGGATATGTTGGTTGTAGGCAAAGTTCAAGATCAAGTCTTTAAAGACGCTCAGAATTACTTCAATACCTCTTGGTCAAACCTACAAGGTAGACAGATGAGCGTGGACTATGCGAAGTATGCCGATGAGTCTAAAGTGAAGTATTGGATTTATCGTTTTATGGAATGGTCAGGTTTATCGACTTTTTAATTACTATCTTGAAGTTTTCCAAAAAGTAGCAAGGTGATTGGCGACATGAATGTCACCGTTTCACTGTGTTGCAGGGAAGCAACATCAGTGAAACAAAGGTTTTTGTCACTTTTGACCTCTCAAAAGTGAAGCATTAGCTTATACAAAAGACATTTAAATATTATTTTAAGTAAGGGCTGTGCCATAAGTCCGAGTTAAGCAGTAGGCGGAATCAACTGATCCAAAGCCTTATCATCTAACTTCTCTATTTCACTCAAATCCGTCTTAATTTTCCACTGCGACTCATCATCTACAGGATTCGGCAAACGCGCTTCAAGCCAATCACAAACCACATCTGGAGAAAACTCAGGGTGATTACACTGAATAACCCATGATAAAAAATCTTTTGCTTCACCATTCATGTAAGGTGGTGGAGACACAGGAAAGAATAAAGTAGGTAAACGCTCATTCGTCGACAGGTAATTTAAAACATGCCCGAGTTCTTGAACGGTTTGCCATGCGAGAGGGTGTTCTACATCAATACTGAACTTAAACCACCAAGCGTGTTCGCCATCTGCTCCATGAGCCATGATACGGGCTTCTTGTACACTTGGAACTTTGCAGAAAAATTGATGAAGACGTTCAAAACTAATTTCAGACACAGCAATTGACCTAGCTTGAAAAATGCTAATGGTAGCACAGATACAGATTCTTCATATTTTCTTTATAGTCATTACAAACAATATCAATCAAAGCCATTTTATTCATGGTTTCTCCTTGACTCTCTCTTAATCTAGCTTCAGATCAAGATAAAAAGGAATACTCCATGAAAAAGCCTATTGTTCTCGTACTTTCAACATTAATGTTGGGTATGTCGGCAACTGCGATGGCCGATTCAAATCATCGTTGGGATAACTATCACGGTAAAGACCATAATCGCTATGAACAGCGTCATGATTATCGTTATGACCACCGCAATGATCATAGAGCTCCTGTTTGGTCACACTCTGAGCGTGGCAACCATTATGGCCGATATGTAGCCTTTAAGCGCGGTGATCGTATTCCTGTGGAATACCGTAATAGCCGTTATTATGTCTCAGACTGGCGTGCACATCGCTTATATGCACCACCACGTGGATACCACTGGGTGAAGACTCCTAACCAATACTTATTGGTTGACTCGAAACATCACATTTATCGAGTTCGTTAAACGTAAAATAAAAAATGGCCCGCTTAGGGCCATTTTTTTATGCCAACTCGTCATCTTGCGGTTGGGGCGTTTTTAACGAAGTAGGCGTTTTTGAATGTTTTTCTTTCATAACAGATGGGTAGTGCCAAGAAGCAAAACGGACAACTAAAATAGAGAGGGCTAAAATAAGAATTGAGCCAGTAATAATGACTTGATCAAGGTCGGCTTTATGGTCATGTTGGATATCAGAAATCAGTAAACGTGTTAGGGCTGTAATGGCGACATAAATAAGAAAGCGTACAGGCATATGATTGGTTTTAAAGTAAATTCCAACCATTGCCCCAAGTTCTAGGTAAATAAATAACAATAAGATGTCATCGATTGATGCATATTTTTTGACGGTCAAAATTTCAAAAACGGTATGAGCAGCAGACCAAGCAATCATACAGCCTATAATAAATAAGGCTAAATAATGAAAAGCCTCAACAGCATAATGTCCAAACCGATCAAGGGTTCTTTCAAACTTTTTGGGATCAGGCATAGTAAAATCTTTTTTGATATGAGAATGTTTAGAAATTAAACAAATTTTGTGCCAATGGAAATAGTAAATACAAAATAAAAACGCCTGATTATTCAGGCGTTTTTTATTGAAATTTAATTACGCTTGGTTTGTAAAGTAATCTTCACTAAAGCCCATAATTAAGTCTGAACCTGCTTTGATTTTAGCAATACGTGCATCAATATCTGGCAAGATACGTTCAACAAAGTATTGAGCCAATGCAAGTTTGTTTTGGTAGAAATCACCAGACTTATCTTTAGCAGCGGCAGCAATTTTTGCAAACATATAAGAGAAGCTGAGTAGACCCACTGCATGTAAGTAATCAACAGCAGCAGAGTTCGGGAACTCTACGTTCTCTGCAGCTTGCTCAATAATAAACTGAGTGATTGCTTCGATTTCAGTTGCAGCATCTAAAGTTGCATCTTTAATGAAGTTCAAATCAGTGTCTAAGTCATTTGCAAAGTCACGAATTTCATTGATGTATTCAGCAATGAATGCACCGCCACATTTAATGGTTTTACGACCAATTAAATCTTGAGATTGAACGCCGTTAGTTCCTTCGTAGATTTGAGCAATACGAAGATCACGGATACATTGCTCCATACCCCATTCACGAATATAACCGTGACCACCAAATACCATTTGAGCATCTAATGTCGCTTGGAAGGCTGTATCTGTGAGGTAAGCTTTTGCAATTGGGGTTAAAAGCGCAACACGGTCATTGGCTTTTTTCACGGCTTCTGCATCAGTTGAGAATTTAGTGATATCGAGCTGCTGGCCTACATAAACTGCAAAGGCACGAGAAGCTTCGTTGTTTGCACGTACATTTAACAACATACGACGTACATCGCCGTGGACTAAAATGCTATCAGCAGGTTTGCTTGGTGACTGAACACCAGCGGCACTGCGGCCTTGTAAACGGTCAGTCGCGTATTGAGCAGCATTTTGATATGCAAATTCAGATGCACCTAAACCTTGAATACCCATTGATAAACGTTCGTAGTTCATCATCACGAACATGGCAGCAAGGCCTTCGTTTTCTTTACCAACGAGGTAACCTTTCGCACCGTCAAAGTTCATCACACAAGTTGCAGATGCTTTGATCCCCATCTTATGTTCAATAGAGCCTGGGCCAACGTGGTTACGGTCGCCTAAAGAACCATCTTCATTTACAAGGTATTTTGGTACGATAAATAACGAGATACCGCGTGAACCAGCAGGGGCATCTGGAGTTTTAGCAAGTACCAAGTGAATGATGTTTTCCGCTAAATCGTTGTCACCACCTGTAATGAAGATTTTAGTACCTGTAATGTTATAAGTACCATCTTCATTGCGCTCGGCTTTAGTTTTGATAATACCTAAGTCAGTACCGGCATGTGGTTCAGTCAAACACATGGTACCTGACCATTCACCTGAATAAATCTTAGGTAAATACGTTTCTTTTTGCTCTTGAGATGCGTAGCTGCTTAAAGCCATACCTGCACCCACTGAAAGAAGCGGGTAAAGCATGAAAGATGGATTTGTCGCGAATAACATTTCATCGGCAAGAACGGTAAGCATTTTTGGCATGCCTTGACCGCCCCATTCTTCATCTGCACCTAAGCCAATCCAACCACCTTCTGCATATTGACGAAATGCATCTTTAAAGCCAGCAGGAGTAAAGACTTCGCCGTTTTCGTAGCGAGCGCCTTCTTCATCACCAGTACGGTTTAATGGATGAGTCACGTTCTGAGCAAATTTAGCCATTTCTTCTAAAATTGCTTCAGCTGTTGCAGCATCTACATGAGCGAGTTTCTCATTAGCCTGCCAAAATTGTTCTGCTTTAAATACATCATTTAAGATGAATTTCATATCAGCTAAAGGAGCATTGTAAATTGGCATAATCGTTCACCTTTTTTGTGCACATCGGCCTGTGCTAGATATCCTGTAAAACGAAATGGATATTGAATTTAAAATCTAAATTTATCATTGATTTTATAAAAAAAGGACCGTCAAAACTGAGCAGTCCTTTTTTGGTTTTTAACATTGCATATCGCAACTAACTATGATTAGAAAGCGAAATGTTCAGCATCTAATGCCATCAATGGGTCTAAACCACCTGCGATAACGTCTACATGAGAGCGTACACGCGGTAAAATTTTCTTGAAGTAGAAGCGAGCAGTAGTTACTTTCGCATTGTAGAAATCAACATCGGTTGTACCCGCAGCTAATTTCTCTTGTGCTACAAGCGCCATACGAGCCCATAGATAAGCTAAAGTAACGTAACCAGAGAAGTAGAGGTAATCTACAGCCGCTGCACCTACTTCATCCGGATTTTGCATTGCACGCATACCGATTTGCATAGTGAGGTCGCCCCATTCTTTGTTCAGCGCAGCAAGTGGCTCAACAAATTCTTTCATGGCAGGATTGTCTTTATTTGCTTCTACAAACTTGTGAACAATCTTAGTGAAATCACGAAGCATTGCACCTTGAGTTTGTAAAACTTTACGGCCTAACAAGTCCAGTGCTTGAATTTCAGTTGTACCTTCATACAAGCAAGCAATACGTGTATCACGTACGATTTGCTCCATGCCATGCTCAGAAATGAAGCCATGACCACCGAACACTTGAACACCGTGCTTAGCAGATTCAGAACCTGTTTCAGTTAAGAATGCTTTTGCAATTGGAGTCAATAAAGACAAGATGTTGTCAGCAAACTTACGCTCTTCTTCAGTTTCGCCTTTTTCAACGATATCTGCATATTGAGCAAGTAAGTACACAAGTGCACGACCACCTTCAGCAAACGCTTTTTGAGTTAAAAGCATGTTACGAACGGCAGGGTGAACGATAATTGGATCTGCTTCTTTTTCTGGAGCTTTAGGACCAGAAAGTGAACGCATAGCTAAACGTTCTTTCGCGTAAGTTAAAGCACCTTGAAAAGAAGACTCAGATGCAGATAAACCTTGAACCGCAGTACCAATACGTGCTGTGTTCATGAAGGTGAACATACAGTTCAAACCACGGTTTTCAGGGCCAATTAAATAACCTTTTGCTTGGTCAAAGTTAATGACACAAGTCGCGTTACCGTGAATACCCATTTTGTGTTCGATTGAACCACAACGTACGGCATTACGTTCGCCTAGAGTTCCGTCTGCATTGACATTGAACTTAGGAACTATGAATAACGAAATCCCTTTAGTCCCTTTTGGTGCGCCTGGTAGACGAGCAAGAACGATATGGATAATGTTTTCAGCCATGTCGTGTTCACCAGCAGAGATAAAGATTTTCTCGCCAGAGATTGCATAGCTACCATCTGCATTTGGTTCTGCTTTAGTACGGATAATACCTAAGTCTGAACCTGCATGAGATTCAGTTAAACACATGGTACCTGTCCAAACACCTGAAACAAGGTTTGGTAAGTAAGTATTTTTTTGCTCTTCAGAACCGTGATGTTCTAATGTACGTACTGCACCGTGAGACAAACCAGGGTACATACCCCATGCCCAGTTAGAGCTACCTACCATTTCTGAAATTGCGATACCTAAAGAGTTAGGTAAGCCTTGACCACCGTATTGTTCTTCTGCTGATAAAGACGGGAAGCCAAGTTCGATGTATTTTTGATAAGCTTCTTTAAAGCCTGTTGGTGTAGTTACAACACCATCATTCCAAGTACAACCTTCACGGTCGCCAACTTGGTTTAAAGGAGAAAGTTCATTTTCACAGAAGTCTGCCGCAGCTTCTAAATATTGATCAACCAATTCACGGCTTACGTTACCTTGAAAGTCAGGTAATTTTGCATAGTGTTCTTCAGCATTTAATAATTCATGCAAAACGAATTGCATATCACGTAAGGGCGCTTTGTATTGTGGCATATCGGGTTCCTCAATACTGGTGAAACCAGAGTTATAATCCTAATCTACGATAATGTGCCATAAGGCACCTTGAACTATTACATCGTGCAACAACTTGCATAACTGTACAAGCACCTCGGGGCCTTTACTTTGTGACTGCAAAGTCAAGAAAAAAATACTTGAACTATGTAAGTGCTTTGAGTGTAAACACTTTTGATGAAGTTTAGATGAGACAAATAGTCAAAATCGTAAATAGTTATGTATAAACAAAAGGCGCCTTCTGGCGCCTTTTGTTTTATTATTTTTAGAATTATTTTGCTTGAGATGCTACTGGAGCAGGTGCATTGACTGGTGGTTGAGGACGTTTTGGCTCAAAGCGGAGGTTACATGTACCTTCAAGTGTTTTATCTCCAACTTGAACATTGACAGTTTGTCCAACAGCTTTACCTTCACATGCTTTTTGAATTTGCTCAAAACGAGCTTTACGCTCTGCACGGTGTTGTTCCCATGCTGCTTTTTGTTCAGGCGTAAATTCACGGTGTTTCATACGATGGTGGTGACCATCACGTGGGCCATCTTGCATCATGCCATGTTCTGGCTTAGGTGGTTGAGTTGTTGATTGACAAGCAGCCAAACTACCCATAGTTACAATTGCTGCACTGAATAATGCAATTTTAGCCGTCATTTTCATGGTTAAAACCCTTTAATGTTTGTTTTAAGATGACTTAAAGATTAGATAATAAAGATGAAGAAACAATGGAGAGTTTTTCTTTTCGTTGTTGGTTACAATGCAAAATATAGAGTAAAAATGAGAGAGTGCTTTTGAACGTTCTACGTGTTCCCATAGCCTTGCGGTTATTTTTAACGGTTTTGCTTACCACGCTGTTAATTGCAACTGCGAGTTTGAGTGTTCTGCACTGGACGATGCAAAAGAACTTTGCCAAATATGTAGCCGATGTTGAAATGCAAAAGCTAGATCGGCTTATTACTAATCTGGGAAATGTATATACCGTTTATCATGATTGGGGGAATGCGATTCAGGCGCAAATCTTACAAATTGAAGGAACGGCAGCACCAGATGATTATGACCGTCTTTCCCAGTGGTGGTTACGCCGCCAATATGATATTGCCATTCAGCAGCATTCTTTCGATGAACACACTCTCATTAATATTTCTCCAGATGCGGGAACGGTAAATAAGAACTCTATTTTTAGTGATGAAGAACTACGTACACTTGAGCAAAACTTACCTTCGGAATATCAACCGTTTGAAGGTTTAAGATTCCCGCTAAGTGCAAACCAGTTTCGTCCAAGCGATGATAAAAACAAATCAAAAAAAGGAAGCCTTAAAGACATTGAGACGCAAAATGGTAAGAAGCGTTTTATTGCTTTACCAGACCGGCTGGGCTTAAGTTCTCGTTTATCTTTATATGATGCCAAACACCAGTTCGTAGTCGGTGAACCTCCATCTTCGGATCAGATGTCTTATCGCCCAATTATGGTTAATAGTCAGGTCGTGGGTTATTTAGGTCTAAAACCAGTTTTAGATAAAGAAGATGCTTTAAGTATTAATTTCTTCAGTAATCAAAAGCGCTATTTACTTTTAATTTATGCCTTAACATTACTGTCGAGTTTAGTTGCAGCACTTTTAATGGCAACTTATTTTAAAAAGCCAATTCAGCGTCTATTAAATGCAACAAATGAGTTAACAAAAGGTAATTATCAACACCAAGTTGTGATTAAACGAAATGATGAGTTAGGTGATTTATCTACTCAATTAAATCATTTAGCTGAAATTTTACATCAGCATGAAGAATCACGACGTCAATGGGTTGCAGATACCTCTCATGAATTGAAAACTCCATTGGCTGTTTTGCAAGCGCAGATTGAAGCGATGCAAGATGGTATCCGAAAGGCAACACCTGAACATCTTGATGCCATGATGCGACAAGTTTCGAGTTTAAAAAAATTGACACAAGATTTGGCAGACTTGGCTCAGGCTGATGCTCAACAACTTAAATGTTATTTGAGTTCGGTTAATCCTTGGGAAGTTATACTGCAAGAAGTCGAAAATTTCAGACCTAAACTCGAACAAGCAGGGTTAGAAATTGAGGTGGAAGGTGAAGGCACTTCTTTATTGTTAGACCGTGATCGATTTAAACAAATTATTGTTAACTTGATCGGTAATAGTATTCGCTATACCGAAACAGGTGGAAAGATTCATATTCATACAAATCAAACGCCTCAGGAGTGGACTTTATATGTTGATGACAGTCCATTTGGTTTAAGTGATGAGCAATTATCACGTTTAGGTGAACGTTTTTATCGTGTCGATGATTCGCGTACGCGTAGTACAGGTGGAACAGGACTAGGCTTAGCTTTATCTTGTAAAATTGCGCAGGCGCTTGGTGGTACACTCAGTTTTGAACACTCACCATTAGGTGGTTTACGTTGTGTACTGACCTTTAAAAAGCAGAGTTAAATAAAAGGAAAAATGGCCCATGAAACATATTATGTTGGTTGAGGATGAAGTCGAGTTAGCGCATCTGGTGCGTGATTATCTTGAGGCTGCTGGATTCGAAGTAAGCATGTTTCATGATGGTCAGGATGCTTACACGAGCTTTCAACAACGTAAACCTAATTTAATGATTCTGGACTTAATGGTTCCAAGAATGGATGGTTTAACGATTTGCCGTAAGGTACGTGAACAGTCAGATTTACCGATTATTATGGTGACGGCACGTACTGAAGAAATTGATCGTGTCTTGGGCCTAAACATGGGGGCAGATGATTATGTGTGCAAACCTTTTAGTCCAAAAGAACTGGTTGCTCGTGTGCAGGCCGTTTTACGTCGTTTAGAACGTAAGGCTGAGCCAGAGCAAAATGATTCTTTCCGTATTGATAAAGCACAGCAAAGAATTTGGTATCAACAAAAATCTTTAAGTTTAACGCCAACAGAATTTCGCCTACTTGAGTTATTTTTAGAACATGTGGGGCAAGTTTATTCACGTGCACAATTATTAGATCATATTAATCCGGATAGCTTTGATGTTGCCGACCGAGTTATTGATAGCCATATTAAAAACTTGCGTCGAAAAATCACGGAAGTGGCCGAAACTGGTAACCGTCATGAGTGGATTCAAGCTGTTTATGGAGTAGGTTACCGCTTCGAATATCCAGAAGAATAATTGCTTAGAAAAGTTATGCTGTGGATAACCACAATGTTATCCACAGAAAATGTGGATAAAAAATTAAGAAGAACAGCTCACCGCGACATCAGGTACATCGCTTGGTAACGGACTTAAATCTTCCGCTTTTTCCAAATCTGGTTGTCTTGTATAGGGATGGTTGAGTAGCTTAAATAAGCGGTCAACCTCACTAAAATCATCTCGCTCCGCTGCCTCAATAGCTCGCTGTGCCATATGGTTACGTAAGATATAAATTGGATTTACCTGCTGCATGTTTGCATCAAACTCATCAATATCTTGATATTCACGGATGTTTTGATACTGCGTAAGGAATGCATCAAATTGTCGAATATCAAGGCAGTCATCACGTAAAGCTTTGTATTCTTTATTTTGAAGGCGAATGAAGCTTTGGGTGTAATCGAGCTGCTCCGCTTGCAGAATACGCAAAAAGCTTAAGCCGCATTCAGTACTGTCTTTATGAAAATGAGGAAGCCCCATTTTTTGACACAACCCAGTGGTGTAATGCTCAATAAAAGTCGGCTCAAATTCTTCTAGGCAAGCGGCCAACGCTTCTTTGAACTGCTCTTTATGCTCAGGTTCGGCAAGTGGAATAAGATTATTTAACCAAGTCCATAAATTCCAGTGCGCAATACTCGGTTGGTTTTGATAGGTGTAACGCCCTTGGTAATCGGAATGGTTGTTAATCCAATTTGGTCGGAAACGTTCCATAAAACCGTATGGACCAAAATCGAGTGTAGAACCCGTAATATTTAAGTTATCGGTATTCATCACACCATGAGCAAAACCGACCAGCTGCCATTTGGCGATCATAATGGCTGTATTTCTAATCACAGCTTTAGCAAAAGCTAAAATAGGCTGCTCTTCTTGTTGGCATTCTGGATAGTGCCATTCAATACATTTTTGAGTGAACTCGGCCAATAGCTCAGGTGCATATTGATTGATCCATTCAAAATGGCCTAAACGGATATGACATTCAGATGTTCTAAGTAACATTGCGCCAGGTTCTAGCTTTTCACGCTGTACACCTTGAGTGGAGCTTGTAAAACCTACTGCGTGGCTAGAAGCCACCCCTAAAGCATTTAAAGCATGTCCTGCTAAATATTCACGAATAACAGAGCGTAAAACTGCTCGCCCATCTCCCATACGCGAATAGGGCGTGGGGCCTGCACCTTTTAAATGTAAATCTATAGTTTGGCCTTTTTTATTAAGAATCTGCGCAATGAGTAAGCCACGTCCGTCGCCTAGTTGACCGGCCCATTGCCCAAACTGATGGCCTGCATACACCATAGCCAAAGGCGGGAATTCCGAGAAGGTACGCTGACCACTGCAAATTTCAACCCAAGCCTGTTTTTCTTCATCTGTCCATTGTAACTCTTCGGCTAAAGCTAAATTAAAGTGTCCAGCCTTTGCACCACGAAGCGGAGAAGGTTGCTGGATATGAAAAAGCTTAGGATTGAGCGATGAATAAAGCGGATTAAATTGCATAGGCTGGACTAAATATTTGAGGCAAAATTCACTATACCATAGTTAAAAACAAGCCAAAAAAATAGCACCTGCAAAGTATGGCTCTACAGGTGCTATTTCGGGATAAAGACGTATTAGTCTGGTACGACGTTTGTGTTCTTTTTAATGTTACGCATTAAAGTTTCTAAACACTCACGGTGATGACTCAAACGATGTTCAAGCAATTGGAAATCAACTTTTAACTTATGATCCATTTTGTGAATCTTTTCAGCCATTGCTGCTTTCTTTGCTTGTAACTCTTGTTCTTTGAGTTTCGCCCAGTCATTTAAAGTATGCGTAAATGCTTCATACTCTTGAGCAATACGTTGCTTCATTTGACTAATGTCGGCATTTACATCATGACCATAAATAGCCAAGTCTTGTTCAGCATATTTAAACTTCATTGCCAATTCTGCTTTTTTAATATTAAAGCTTGGAATACGACGTAGGTTCTTTGCTAAACCAATCTTAGAGCATGTCCAGATTAGCCATTTTGTTGGATCATATTGCCACCATTTCACACCATTACGATAGTCGTACTGGAAAATATGGTGATAGTTGTGGTAACCCTCACCCCAAGTTGCAATCGCTAACCAGAAGTTATCGCGTGCTGAGTTTTCATCGGTATAAGGACGTTTACCGAACATGTGGCAAAGTGAGTTGATGAAGAATGTAACTTGATGACTAATGATTAAACGTAATAGACCACCAAGAAGTACAACACCCCATAAATCGCCAGTTGCCCAGCCAACCAAACCTAAAATACCAACGTGAACTGCTACGACCATCAAGGCGTAGTATTTATGTTGGAACATCACCAGTTTGTCATTGAGTAAGTCTGGTGCATTTTTAAAATCTGGTTCAGATGGAGAATGATCGCGGATCATCCAACCCATATGGGCATACCAAAAGCCACGTTCAATTGAATATGGATCTTCATCTACATCGTCGACATGACGATGATGGGTACGGTGACCAGATGCCCAAAACAGAATACTGTTTTGTACAGCAAATGTGCCGCCAATCATTAAAAGAATTTTAAGTGGTAACGACGCTTCATAAGCACGGTGTGCCCAAAGACGATGGTAACCAGCAGTAATCCCCATGCTACTTAAAGCTAAAAGAAAAAATAAGCTTACCCATGCGCTTACACTAAAATCATAATAATACGCATAAATCGGGATTATGATTGCAGCAAGAATTGGTAAACCAATTAAGGTAATGCTAGCGGTCCAGTTAATTGGGGCCTTGAGTGGGGCGGAAGTCATATCCGGCAGCGCTCCTAGAAACCTTGTCATACAAGGTAAAAAGACAAATCGACATAGCAAAACCAATCTTCAAGATATATTGCTATTTTGCACATCATATTAGCACGTGCTTAGTGAGAATCACTAGCATTATTGTACAGATGTATTGAAAGAACCGTAACAGAATTAAACCATGCCTGACAACATTTCAGATAGGAGAAGTTGTGTAATGAAAATACAGCGATTGAGAAAAAAGAATAGCATTGATATTGCAAGGAAATTGCCATTGAAATGTCTTTTCATCGCAATCAGCCTTGTATTGGCAGCATGTCAAAGCACGCCGCAACCAAATAATCACAAAGGCCAAGTAAAACCAACACATCGTGTACAAACGCCAGTTGTGAAAAAGAAAGTGAGTCCAGATGGTGTTCAAGATATAGATTGGCAAATTACCCAGATAAATGGTCATAAGGCAAAATTCTTTAACCAGTGGCCGACTCTTTCATTGAACTCTACAGTCAAAACAGTAACTGGTCATACAGGATGTAATCGTGTTTTTGGGCGATACACTTTTGATTTCAGCCAAAAGAAACTTGATATGGAAGTTAACGCAGGTCATTCGAGTTGTGATGGCGCTTTGGCGCAAGAAGCAGAATTGGTCGATTCTTTACAACGTATTAAACGCTTCCAGTTAGTAGGTAATACCTTATATCTACTTGATCAAAGCGGTCAGCGTTTGATTCAGGCCGAGAAAAAATAAAAGGTGGTCAATACCACCTTTTTTATATTTAAAGAGCTTCAAGCATTGTGGTTGGAATATCTGTAATTAAGCCCTGAATATCTAAATCCCGTAGTCTTTTTGCTCTTTCTACATCGTTCACTGTCCAGACACTAATGTTCAGACCAGCTTGATGCGACAATTGAATCATTTCATCTGTTGCAAGTTGATCATGCCAGCCAATATGACAGCACTCATATTGATGAGCAAGTTCAATCGCTGTTGCTCCAACCGGAAGTTCAACTAACAATCCGCGTTTAAATTGAGAGTTGATATCACGTAAAGCGGTTAGAATTTGAAGATCAAAACTTGTGATGGTCACGACTTTCTCGAAACCTTGTAACTCAGTCTCAAGCTTTTGAATTAACTTTTCTGCTAATGCCATATCTCTTACAGCTTTAACTTCAACTTCAATATGATCAAAGTTATCAAGTAAATTTAAAACGCCTGTAAGAGTAAGGGTTGGTTCAAAGGTTGGCCAGTTAGGCCAATTTTGACGATGATCAAATGATAATGCTTGAGCCAATGTTGAGTGCTCTACAATCTGGTCGACATCTGCCGTGCGCAAAAAATTATCATCATGAATAACGACCAACTCTTGATCTTGCAGCTGACGAATATCAAATTCGACACCACGAATACCTAAATTTTTAATGTGCTGAAAACCACCTAATGTATTTTCAGGAGCTTCTCGGCGTGCACCACGATGACCAATAATGCGCATAGATTTCTATTGTCCGTTCTTTTTGATAATGATCTCTTTAAACGTAGAGATCATTCTTAACTTAATCTATTTTTAAATCATCTCATTAATATTTTTTTGCCAAAGGACTTCTTGTCCGCCTTCAGCACGCTGTAAAGCACGCGATGCGACAAATAACCAGTCAGATAGACGATTTAAAAGTTGGAGTGCTGTAGCTTGAATATTTTGATCACGAGTTTGTACTGACATGAGCGATCGTTCTGCACGACGACAAACGGCACGGGCTTGATGGGCATAACTGCAAGATAAAGAACCAGATGGCAGAATAAATTCTTTTAGCATAGGTAAATCTTCATTCATACGGTCAATTTCTTTTTCAAGAAATTCAATACAAACGGGCTGAAGCAAATTGTAATTTGGAATACAAACTTCGCCGCCTAAGTCAAAAAGCCAATGTTGAATCAGACTCAAGCTTTTGTCCCAATCAGCTTTATTAGCCACTTGGCTGGCTGTAATTTGTGCACGGAGCACACCAATAATGGCGTTTAGTTCATCGACATCACCAAGTGCTGCAATTCTTAGATCATCTTTAGCAACACGAGAGCCATCGCCTAAACCTGTGGTACCTGAATCGCCTGTGCGTGTATAGATTTTGCTTAAACGGTGTCCCATGATAGATATCCTGAACATAAAAAAGGGGATAATGTCGGTCAGAACATTACCCCGAAACTGGAGTTAAGAAAATATTTTTATAATAAAGTTTTCGCTTAGTAGCTTAAGGTCACACCAGCTGATGCAAGGCGGCCACCATTTACGTAATAGATGCCTTTATCATAGGAAGCAGTTTTATATTTCACATCTCCAATATTCTGGATATTGGTAAAAAGCTTAACGTTTGGTGTGGCATTCCAGTAACCATTGAAGTCAACAGTTGTATATCCTGGCGTATCTTGTTTGTAGTCTTTCGCTTTAGATTTTGCAGAAAGTGAAATACTCAGTCCGTAATGTTCATTTTGTAAACCCGTACTTACAGTAAAGCTTTGACGAGGACGTCTTGATAATTCTTGATCTGTTTCATCGTTGATAGCTTTAACATAGTTATAAGATGATTTAATAAATAAGTCATCTCTATTCCAATTTGCATAGACTTCACCACCGCGCATAGATGCCTTGTCGATGTTGATATTTTGATAAACAGGGAATGTATTTATCCAATCGCCATTACATACAGCTATACAGCGTGATTCAATTAGATTGTCTATTTTGGTGTAATAGGCAGAAAGGCCAGTCGAAATATTGTAATTTAACTTTTGATCTATACCGACTTCATAAGAAATACTTTCTTCTGGCTTAAGATTGGGATTGCCACCAGAACCATACATGTCATTTAGTGTTGGTGCTTTGAAGGCTGAACCAATGTTGGCATAAATACTCGTCAATGGTAAAAGTTGATAACGGATTGCACCTTGTGCCACGGTATGTGTTCCGTATTTTTCGTTATCTTCAACACGAACACCGACTTGGGTATTTAAACCATTGTTCTGATATTGATGTTGTACGAAATAGCCTGTGCTATTGACATCTTCATCGTAAGGCGAACCATAAGAGAGTACATCGCCATCAATATTTTGATGAGTTACGCCTGCCAATACATTTTGAGATGAGGTGAATTGCCATTTGCCGTAAACCTCTGCTTCTTTTGTCGTACTATGTACAAAATCCCTTGAACCATTTTGATCAAGTTCATCTTTAAATTGAGATAATCTTGCATTTAGAGAAATATCTGAATTGAGATTTACACGGCCACGAATATTAAGTAATTCATTTTTGAAATCTTGAGAAGTCAATGAACCATCATAACGAAAAGTATCGTATTGGCTTGTTCCTTCATTTTGTGTGTAGTCAACAGATGCCCCGAAATCTTCTTTTTCTACCCCAACTTTAGTGCTGAAGCCTTTTTGATCATAAGAGGCTTTTTTAATGTCATTACCTTTTAGATCAGTGATACGTGAACCGTCAGACTCTAAACGTTGACCGCGAACTTGCGCATAAAATCCGTTTTCGGCAAGATCTGCGCCTACAATCGATTTATAAGTTTTATTTTCACCAATTTCACCTGTCACAAATGCTGAGGTTTTTTCTGGAGTCTTTGAAATAATTTGTACAACACCACCAATAGCATCCGTACCATAAAGAACTGATGCTGGTCCTTTGAGAATTTCAATTTGTTTAATATCTGTGGTATCAATAAATGCAAGATTTGCTGCACCAGTTGAGGCAGTGTTCAGACGTGCGCCATCACGTAAAATCAAAGCATGCTCAGAATTAGTACCACGAATAAAAATTGAAGATGTTTGCCCTAAGCCACCACTTTGAACCATATTAATAGCTGCATCACTCATTAATAAGTGTGGTAATTCAGCAATAGGTGACTGTTCTACAATTTTAGGTTCTATAATAGAAATTCGAGCCGGAACTTCACTTGCTTTTTCAGCACTTTTTGAAGCAGTGATAACAATTGGGTCAAGCTGAGTTGCATCTGTTGCATCTTCAGCAAAAATAACAGGTGAACACCCCATCGCAATAGCGATAGCCCCTACCAGACGAGTAGGTTGAAAAGATTTAGACATAACATGCTCCATACATTCACCCCACGTGAATGATCGGGTAGATAGATGAAACAAGTAGGTCTCCGGACTTCAGCGCCATAATTCATTTATGGACATATTCACCTTCCCACACTACTGCAGTGGTGTAAGTCGATTTCGACTTAAAAAATATGCTTTACATTGTTACCGTTGCGGGGGCAGTGCCGGACTTTCACCAGCTTCCCTAAAGCATGAATTGCTTACACTTGCTTCCATTTGAACGCAGTATAAAGTGCCGAATTACTTCGTACAATGTCATTTAAAGCAATTCCCTGAGAACTTTTACGCAAGGGGCAAAAATTGCATTACAATGGCGCTTATTTTAAGAAATGGTTGTAGTTTAAGCAGCTCATGAGCCAATCAAACCAAAAACGTACACGAGCAAAAATCTGTGGAATTACTCGCAAGCAAGATGTTCAGGCAGTAGTTGCAGCGGGAGCAGATGCGATAGGCTTTGTTTTTTTTCCGCCGAGTTCAAGAAATGTAACAGTTGAACAGGCAGAAGAATTAGCAAAACTCGTTCCGCCTTATGTACAAATGGTGGGTTTGTTTGTAAACGCGAGTGTTACTGAAATTCAGGATGTACTTGATTGTGTTCCCCTAGATGTATTACAACTACATGGCGATGAAACTCCAGAACAATGTCAGGAAATAGCGCGTCATTGTAAACGTCGCTGGTATAAAGCGATTCAGGTTAAACCTGATCTGGATGTAGTTGCTGAAATTCAAAAATATCAGGCAGCTGGTGCCAGTGCTGTATTGCTCGATGCGTGGCATCCTGAGCTTAAAGGGGGCACAGGACATCAGTTTGACTGGTCTAAATTCCCGAAACTTGATATTCCATTAATCTTGGCAGGTGGTTTAACCCCTGACAATGTCATTGACGCTATTCATACTACCGGTGCTTTTGCAGTAGATGTGAGCGGAGGCGTAGAGTCCGCAAAAGGTATAAAAGACCAACAACTCATTGAACGATTTATGCAAGGAGTCCAACGTGGATCAGCAAAACAATGTGATTGACTATACACAGTACCCAGATGCTGCAGGGCATTTCGGTATCCATGGCGGACGTTTTGTGTCAGAAACTTTAATGGCGGCATTAGAAGATTTAGAAAATCTCTATTCCCGCATGAAAAATGATGAACAGTTTTTGGCAGAATTCGACCGTGACCTCGCCTACTATGTAGGTCGTCCTAGTCCACTTTATTATGCTGAGCGATGGTCAAAAGAGTTAGGTGGTGCGCAAATTTACCTTAAACGTGAAGACTTGAACCATACAGGCTCACACAAGGTAAATAACACGATTGGTCAGGCGTTATTGGCAAAGCTTTCTGGTAAAAAACGTATTATTGCCGAAACTGGTGCTGGGCAGCATGGTGTAGCAACAGCAACAATTGCAGCACGTTTAGGTCTCGAATGTGTTGTTTATATGGGCGCTGAAGACGTTAAGCGTCAAGCGATGAACGTTTATCGTATGCGTTTGTTGGGTGCTACAGTTGTTCCTGTACAAAGCGGTTCTAAAACGCTGAAAGATGCCATGAATGAAGCGATGCGTGACTGGGTAACCAACGTTGATACGACGTATTATGTGATTGGTACAGTTGCAGGTCCGCATCCTTACCCTCAACTTGTTCGTGACTTCCAGTCAATTATTGGCCGTGAAGCTCGTAAACAGATTTTGGAGCAAGCAGGTCGCTTACCAGATGCATTAGTTGCTTGTGTAGGTGGTGGTTCAAATGCAATGGGCTTGTTCTATCCGTTCTTAAACGATGCCAGTGTAAAAATGTATGGTGTTGAAGCCGCTGGTTTTGGTATTGAGACTGGTAAACACTCTGCGCCTTTAAATGCGGGTCATGTGGGTGTATTACATGGTAACCGTACTTATTTAATGAGTGATGAACAGGGCCAGATTATTGAGACACACAGTATCTCGGCGGGCCTTGATTATCCGGGTGTTGGTCCTGAACATAGCTTCTTGAAAGATATGAAGCGTGTAGAGTACGTGCCGATTAATGATACAGAGGCTCTTCAAGGTTTTCGTGACTTAACCAAAATCGAAGGGATTATTCCTGCGCTTGAAAGCTCGCACGCGATGGCCTATGTGTCTAAGCTTGCACCGACGATGTCTCAAGATCAGATTATTATTGCGACTGTTTCAGGCCGTGGCGATAAAGACTTAATGACAGTTGCACGCATTGATGGCGTAGAAATGGTCGAGATGTAAGAGGATACAATGCCAAGCTTGTTTATGGTGATGTTGGGCGGGCGTCATGCACGTGCTAATACAGAAGTTCATGATGTGGTCATGGCTGTAGGAGATACTTTGGAAGAAGTTTATCCTCAACTTAAACAAGCTTGGTTTGGTGAGGCTCAAGGATTACATATTGATGCTTGGGCTAAGCTCTCAGGAGTTAGTTCTCAAGGACAGAACTATCAAATTCATTTTACTGATGCTGCTCCACAACCAGATGATTTAAAGTTATATTTAATTAATCTAGGTGGATATAATGCACGTGAATTCGGTGAACTTCATCGTTATGAGTTTGTGGTGGCACCCAACGCGGTAGTTGCCAAACAATTAGGTAAACAATTTATAGATCGGCAGTGGCAAAAAGCACATACAGACCGGGTCATTGATATTGATGACTGTTTAGCGATAGATTGCGTGGCAGGCCGTTATATTCATTTAATAAAAGGCGATTTTGCTGCAACAATTTGGGAAAATACATATTTGACTGTGGGATAGGTCATTTGAAATCTAATATTCATATGGAAGTGGGTAAATGGATTTAATTCAAGAAAATGGACAGCCTCGTTATGGGCGTTTTGAATCTGTACCGTCCACCATTCATGTCCAACGTTATATTTATAAAACTCCTTATGGCAAAGTCCTAAAAGGCTGGCGCAAACAATTAAAATATAAGAAATTTAAATTTTGTGGCATTCAACATAAACATTATAGTATTGGTTTGGCAATTGCAGATATTGGCTGGGTCGGACACGGTTTTTTCTATATCTATGACCATGAAACAGGGCAAGTCATTGAGTGGAATGCTATTCAGCCGTTAGGTCACAAGACGTATCTTGATGAACAGCCTTTGTTTAATCAAAGTTATTTTTCTAAATCGCCTTATCAGTTTGATATTCAGCATGCCAATGGTGTGCGATACATTCGAGTAACTAAATATGGGGAAATTTGTCTGAGCGCCCGTATTTTCTGCGCCGCAACAGATATTTTAAGCTTGTGTACACCAACAGGTATCAATGGTTGGACCTATACCCAAAAGCAGACCACTTTGGCTGTAGAGGGAATGTTCATTAATAAGCAAAATCAAGTTGTACAATTTGATGAAAAGACATTTGCTTCACTTGATGATACTTGCGGATTTTTACGTCCTGAAACAGCTTGGTTCTGGCTCTCATGTAACTTCTGGGATGAACAGGGGCGTCGTATTGGGTTAAATCTGGCCTCTGGTGTTAATGAAAGCTTTGGTAATGAAAACTGCCTATGGATTAACGGAGTTTTATTTCCGCTCACAGACGTTTTATTTGAAAAAGTAAATGATGAACTTTGGCAAATTAGTTCTCTAGATCAAAAACTTAATCTACAAGTGCATATTGGGTGGTGCCGATATGAAAATATAAACTTAAGAATGATTGGCAGTCAGTTCAATCAATGGCAAGCTAAAATTAGCGGCACGATTGAGCATGAGACAACCGATATAATCAATTGCAAAGAACAATACGGTTTACTAGAACAACATTATGCAAAATGGTAACAAGCAGGTTATAAACCTGCTTGCCAAAATGCTTCACCCGCTGCAATAGGGTCATTTGTCTTTTCGAGTGTTTCAATCCAAACAGGATACTGACGAATAACAGGATGCTGGCTTGGATGAAAATCTTTTTTAAACCAATCCATATATTGTTTTTTCATAGCTGTTAATGTGCCATTTTTGCCAAAGAACCAAGGTAAACCTTTAAGGTTCATCAAAAGTCTTTCTCTTGGACTGAAGCCATCACATTTCAACATGATATTGGTACGGTAAAGCGTAAAACCGAACATGAGTACGGTTGTTAAAACAAGCACAAAGCGACGTGTTGACTCTGGAACTTCTCCCACCTGTTTCATGACATCAAAGGCAACATCGCGGTGCTCCATTTCTTCAATGGCATGCCAAGCAAACAGTGCTCGAACATAAGGATGAGCGTTTTCTAAAGTTTTTTTATGGCTATAAAAGGTTTCTGCCATTAACGCTGTTAAATGTTCAGCGGCAGCGGTCATGGCAATATTATATTGTGGTGAACGTTTTGTTAGTTCAAAGCGGAAAATCTTTTTAAGGGTGGTTGTGAACTGGTCAACAGGCATGCCTTGCTCTTTCATGAGCTGATTCATTTTGTCATGTGCAATACCGTGTTGAGCTTCTTGTTTAATAAAATCCGCAACTCGTTTTTGTAGTTCAGGTTCATCAATTTTGTCGCGGAACATGCGCACACATTCAATGAAGTAACGCTCTCCATCTGGAAAGGTTAAGCTGAGTGCATCAAACATACGAGTTAAAAAAGGGTCATTGTTAAACCAAAAGCGAGGTGCTTCGTTTAAATGAAAATCGAGATCTTTACGAACTACTGGTTCGACCTGATAAGAAACATGTGCGTTCATCTTTTATTTCTCGCAACTATAACCTTTTCATTAGTATGTCGCGAGTGGTCGGCTTTGTTTTGACAGTTATCGCCAATTTTTATACAGTTTGCGACAAAATGGCAGTAAAAAGGACGCGCCATGCAAGAATTTACTATCTCAAATGGTTACTTCTACCTTTGGAATACGTATTTAAAAGAAAAGGGAATAGATTGGCAGACACTTAATTTAAGTGAAATTCAAACACGTCAAGTCCAAAATATTTTATCCGCTTCTATAGATGCTCAATCTTCTTTAGACCTTTTTATTGAACTTTTAGAGATAACTGAAACGCGATTACATGTGACTAATTTGGCTTTAGAGATGGCAGCCTGTATTACCCCTGCCAACTTTGGGGTCTTGGGTTATATGGCGTCCAGAAGTGATACCTTAGGTCAAGTGGTGGAGTATATTGCAAAGTTTCATCGTTTGGTCATTGATGGTGCACAGGTTGTCCCTATACAAATTGAACAGGATGCCTCCAAAATTCGCCTATATTGGCCTTTGGTCGATGACAGTAATATTCTACTGAGTGAGCTGACTTTGGCCGCAATGGTACAGCTTGCTAAACAGATCGCCCCTTTACATGAGTTTCTTTTACAGCATGTAGAGTTCGTACACCGAGCACGTGGGGCAGTGGTTCACTATCAACGTTTCTTTCAGTGCAAATTATCATTTGAGCGGCCTTACTATGCATTAACTTTTGCAAGTGAAAGTTTAAATGTTCGCCCTCAACATGCAGACCCAACTTTAGTGCAACTTTTAGTGAAACAAGCTGAAGAAGCTTTAGTTCAGCGGAAAATACATGCCGATTTAGTTCAGCAAATACATTGGATCGTACAGGAATACTTTAAGCATAAGCAGCAAGCGCCCAAAATAGAAGATATTGCCATCGAGCTGAATGTTTCCGTAAGAAGCTTGCAGCGCCAATTACAGGCATTAAACACTTCATTTAAATTAATTTTAGATGCTGAGCGTATGAAACGCTGCGAGATATTGTTAAGCCAAAATGAAAGTCTGACTGCAATTGCCGACCAGTTAGGTTATTCGGATCAGTCTGCATTAGCAAGAGCATATAAAAATTTAACAGGGCAAACATTATTAACTCGAAAAAAGCAATTACAGCTCATCCAGAAAAATGCAACGAAATAGAATTTTAGATGCTTTTTTGCTCAATTTGTAAATCAATAATGGCCCAAAAATAGGAAGCTTTGATCATTGAGAAAAGTTTCAAAATATTGATAAATGTACGCCATGGGTTGTATGAATCATACAATCGAATATCGCCATAACGTTAGACCTGTTCAATGAACAAAAAATAGCGTTAAAATGCGGTGTTCTTGTATTTCTACAAACAACTCCTCAATTTTAAATAATTCAAGGAAAGCACAACCCTATGTCACGTCTTGCCACCCGTTTTGAAAAGCTGCAGTCCCAACAACGTAAAGCGCTTGTATCTTATGTCATGGCGGGTGATCCACAGCCACAAGTAACGGTGCCGTTACTTCATAAAATGGTTGCGGCAGGAGTAGACGTCATTGAGCTTGGTTTACCATTTTCAGACCCGATGGCTGATGGTCCGGTAATTGCACTTGCTGCTGAACGCGCACTTGCGGCTGGGACGAACACCTTAGATGCGCTGAACATGGTAAAAGAGTTTCGTGAGCAGGATCAGGAAACACCTGTAGTTTTAATGGGTTATCTTAATCCTGTTGAAGTGATTGGTTACGAGAAGTTTGTTTCTTATGCGAAACAATGTGGTGTAGATGGCTTATTACTTGTGGACTTACCACCGGAAGAGTCAAAAGAATTTGGTGCAATCTTGAAACAACATGATATGGACCAGATTTTCTTACTTGCACCAACTTCAACTGATCAACGTATTCAACACGTAGCGAATCAGGCAAGCGGGTTTATCTACTATGTTTCACTCAAAGGTGTAACAGGTGCAGCGACTTTGGATACTTCTGAAGCGGCTGCACGTATTGAAAAAATCAAAGGTATGACTAACGTTCCAGTTGGCGTTGGTTTCGGAATTAGTGATGCTGCTTCAGCGAAAGCGATGGGTAGTGTTGCAGATGCCGTGATTGTAGGTAGTGCTTTCGTTAAATCTTTTGCAACGTTGGCAGCTGATGAAGCTGTTGAACAGACGGTGAATAAAGTCAAGGAGCTTCGAGCAGCGCTCGATGAGTTAGTATGAATCAAGAAGTGAAATCAGGGAAAGTTCTTAGCCCTTCGACGCCATGGACACAGCGTCCAGTTCCAGGTATTGAAGTTGCAGATGAGCAACAGACTCTCAAAGCAACATTTACTGAGCCAACTATTGAGTGCCCTGAATGTCATGCTTTAGTGACACGTACAGCAATATCTTTTAATGCGTATGTATGTCCACAGTGTGACGAACACTTACGAATGAAAGCTCGCGATCGCTTAAACTGGTTCTTCGACAATGTTGTGGCTGAATTAGGTCAAGAGTTTAGCGCGAAAGACCCATTAAAGTTTGTTGATAGCAAACCGTATCCAGATCGTATGCGTGAAGCGCAAACTAAAACTGGTGAAACGGAAGCTTTAATTGCCATGCAAGGTAACTTAAATGGCGTAGATATGATTGCATGTGCTTTTGAGTTTGACTTTATGGGCGGCTCAATGGGTACTGTAGTAGGTGACCGTTTTGTTAAGGCAGCTGAACTTGCAATTGAAAAACGTCAGCCATTAATCTGCTTTGCAGCTTCTGGTGGTGCACGTATGCAAGAAGGTATGTTGTCACTTATGCAAATGGCGCGTACTTCTGCTGCAATCCAAAAATTAAAAGATGCGGGCTTACCTTATATCGTGGTGTTAACACATCCGGTATATGGCGGTGTAACAGCTTCTTTAGCAATGTTGGGTGATATCCATATTGCAGAACCTAAAGCAATGATTGGCTTTGCCGGTAAACGTGTGATTGAACAAACTGTACGTGAAACACTAGAAGAGCCGTTCCAGCGTGCAGAATATCTGCTTGATCATGGTGTGGTCGATCAGATTGTTCATCGTCATGCTTTACGTGATACTGTATCTCGTCTTGTATCAAAATTGATGAACTTACCTTGAAACAACAAGCTCCACTTTCAACAGACTCTTTAGATACATGGCTCAATTATTGGAGCCATGTTCACGTTACAGGGATCGATCTTGGTCTGGAACGTGTTATTCCCGTAGCAGAAAAATTAGGCGTGACTAAACCCAACGCCAAAGTTTTTACTGTTGCTGGAACAAACGGGAAAGGTTCAACCACAACAACGCTTGCGTCTATATTAAAAGCACAAGGGTACAAAGTTGGGTTGTATCAATCACCGCATATCTATCGTTTTAACGAGCGAGTCAAATTAGGTGGAGTTGAAGTTGATGACCAAAGCCTGATTGATGCTTTTGTACAAGTTGATCAGGCTCGTCGCGAGTGTGATTTAAGCCTATCTTTTTTTGAAGCAACCACTTTGGCTGCTTTTGTTATTTTTAAACAACAACAATGCGATGTATGGGTTCTTGAAGTCGGTTTAGGTGGGCGTCTTGATGTTGTCAACGTCATTGACCCTGATATCGCCGTGATTACCAATATTGGCCTCGACCATACAGATTGGTTAGGCGATACCATCGAAAAAATTGCTTTTGAAAAAGCAGGTATTATCCGACCTCATATTCCTGTCATTTTTGCAGGTGAGCAATCTTTGCCTCAAGCGATTCAAGATAAGGCAAATAGCTCACAAGCCACGCTATACGCGATTAATAGAGATTATTTTTATAAACTCGCCGATGATGGAAAACATTGGTATTTTGCAAGTGAAGGAACCACTTTAAGGTTGCCGCTAGGTACACTTGCAATCGAGAATATTGCAGGAGCAGTTGCGGCCGTATTAAATAGCGGACTTGAAATCTCGCAACTAGCGCTAGAGGAGGGCATTACAAATGCCCGCTTGGCTGGACGCTTCGAAGTGCGCCAAGTTAATGGAAAAACCATTATTTTTGATGCCGGGCACAATCCTCATGGTGTTGAATTTTTGTTAAAGCAATTGCGAAATTTCTTAGAATACAATAAACAGTACACAGAAGTTGTCGCAGTATTTTCAATGCTGGCAGATAAAGATATAAAATCAGTAGTCGATTTGTTGAAACCTACTGTTTTACATTGGAAAATTGCTGAGTTGAATGTGCCGCGTGCTGCACCGATTCAGCAATTGAATGACGCCCTGCAAGGCCAGACAATACAACAATTTGGCAATATCAAAGAGGCTTTTAAATCAGCGCTTGAGCAAACAAATAACAATCAGCTGATTTTAGCCTGTGGTTCGTTTCATACTTTAGAAGCGATTTGGGAGTATTTGGAAGAATGTCAATGAATAACAAACAACGCTGGATGGGTGGCGTTGTTTTATTAGGTGGTGGTGTTTTATTGGCAGCATTACTTCTAAAAGGAAATGAAGAAATAAAACAGGTAGATGTTCAACCCCAAACTTCAACATCACCGAAATTACAAGCTAAACCAAAGCAATCAGCACAAGAAGGGCAGATGGTACAGCTACAGCCACTTGCAGTTGATGTTGAAACGGAAAAACGTCTTCTTGAAGAACAGCGCCGTTCTCGTGAAAAAGCTGTAGCAGAACAAGAGGCTCGTGCTGCCGAATTCTTGGCTATGCAACAACAGGCAGAAGCGGATGCAGCTCGTAAAGCTGCTGCTGAATATGCCGCGATTAATGCTCGCCGAGCTGCTGCACAAGAAAGTTCCGATAATATTCCTCCTGAAGTCGCGGGTAGTGAGAATAAGGCAAAAGGACAGCAAACTGATACAAAAAAGTCAGTAGATCCGGCTAAAGCGGATGCAGATAAAAAAGCTGCTGAAGCGAAACGCTTAGCTGAGGCGGATAAGAAAGCGGCTGAGGCAAAACGTCAGGCAGAAGCAGACAAGAAAGCAGCAGAGGTTAAACGCCAAGCAGAAGCAGATAAGAAAGCAGCTGAGGCAAAACGTCAGGCAGAAGCGGATAAGAAAGCAGCAGAGGCGAAGCGCCAAGCAGAAGCGGACAAAAAGGCTGCTGAAGCTAAACGTCAAGCAGAAGCAGACAAGAAAGCAGCTGAAGCGAAACGTAAGGCAGAGGCCGAGAAAAAAGCTGAAGCAGAGAAAGCACGTGAGTTGCTTGAAAATGGTGATAAAAAATGGATGGTACAGGTTGCATTGGCTGCTAACCAAGCAAATGCAGATGCTGTAGTCTCTAAATTACGTGCAAAAGGCTATAAGGTTACGACGAGCCCAACCAGTAAAGGTATCCGTATTATGGTTGGTCCTGCAAAAGATAGAGATACGGCAGATACTACACGTAAGAAAATTACTTCTGACGCCAGTTTAAATATGAAGTCAGCTTGGGTGATTGACTGGGTGCCTTTAGATCAGCGTAAGTCAGATTAAATTTTATTCTGAAATCTAATTAAGATGGATTCGACAGTTGCTGTTGAATCCATTTTACATTTTCAGGGGTAAATAAACGGTCAATATTCTTCCAAATAATATGATAACCATAACCTCCTTGTTTCATTTCTTTCACTGCATCATCAATTGCCCAGTTTTCAAAAATAATTCGATACATGGCGACGCTCGCCCCTGTACGGTCTGAACCATGATAGCAATGTAGTAAAACACGTTGATTATTTTGCTTGGCAAGCTGGATTTGCTGCATAACTTGTAATAAATCTTGTCGATCAATTGCCCATGTATTAATCGGAATATGGACAAGATTAAAGTTTTCATTTTTAAAGACTAAATCATCTGATGCTTTGGCTCTTAAGTTAATAACAGTCCCAATTTGATGGTGTTTTAATTCGGGAATCATGGCTGCATCGGGCTGTTCACTCCGGAAAACATCATTGCTAATTTGATAAAAATTATGAGTTTGAGAAACTAAGGCTCCCCAATCGTGAGGTCTGTGCTCATGGGCAATACTTTCGTGTTGCATACATCCTTGAAGGCTTAAACAGACCGCAAATGCAATAAGTGAAAAAATTTTCATGTTTGGTACCGCCGAAGCTCATGGGGATCGTGTGCGCAAATGATTTCAATCGTTGGCTCATGTTGAGCCAGATGCTGTAATTTTTTTAGGTTAATAAGACGCTTTTCATTGTCTTCAGCAAATGTCTTTTCTAGAAGGGTAAGAGATCTTAATTTATTTACTGGATTTAACTCTAGGTGTGAGTAGTAAGCATCTCCACAAAATAATAACCATTGATTTTGTTGTTTTATCGCAATACCACAATGTCCGGCAGAATGGCCCAATAATGGCACCATTAAAATTTCATCTTGAAATAGGGGTAAACCTTTTACTTTTTCAAGGTTAAACCATTTTTCACCTTGTTGATACTCAACAAAGTTCCAGTACCGATGTTGTTTATATTGATTAGTTCTATAACGAAGCTTACCTTTAAAATTAGGCAGTTGCGCAGCATTGTATTCAGTGGCTAGCACATGGACAGTGGCGTGGGGAAAGTCTGAAATTCCGCCTGCATGGTCAAAGTCGAGGTGAGTCACAAAAATGTGCTGTATATCTTTAGGATGGAAACCCAGTTTCTGAATTTGTTGGATAGCACTGAACTCAAGATTCGGTTCAATTTTCCCCAACCGTTTGACTAAAGAGCCAAGGCGCTGTTGCATGTGTAGATAATCTTGTAGGCCAAATCCGGTATCAATCAGTACAAGGCCTCGATCAGTTTCTACCAAAAGACAATGACAAACAATCTCAGCTTTCCAGCCTTTCTGCCCAAATAAAGGTGCACATACAGGGCACATACTGCCGCATTTTAAATGATGAATTTTATGGATCATGATTTTTGTTTTTGCACAAACTCTTGGGAAGTTATAACTGATCTCAACAGTAAAAACCATGTGTATTCATTAATGTAAAAAAAAGCCATCGGGTGAGATGGCTTTTGATATGGAAATATTTGCTCAGTTACGTGAACTGGCTGATTTAGAATTTTTTTAATATTTGCCTACGCACTTTGCTTGTCTTGCAGGGAACTTTTCAGACGCTTGCCTACGCGTTTTGCTTGTCTTGTAGTCAACTTTTCAGATGCTTGCCTACGCACTGCGTTTGTCTTGCGCTTCGATTAAAGCCTTGTTAAAGGCTTTAATCTTGCTCAGGCTGTGGCGTAAGGCGTAAATAAGGTTTCACCGCAGTATAACCTTTAGGGAAGCGTTGTTTAATTTCCTCTTCATCTTTTAAAGAAGGGACAATGACCACATCTTCACCTTGTTGCCAGTTCGCTGGTGTAGCCACTTTATGCTTATCGGTTAATTGTAATGAGTCAACAACACGTAAGACTTCATTAAAGTTACGACCAGTCGAAGCAGGGTAGGTGATGATTAAACGAACTTTTTTATTTGGGTCAATAATCACTAAAGAACGGACAGTAAGGGTTTCACTGGCATTCGGATGAATAAAACCGTATAGCTCAGATACTTTGCGGTCTTTGTCAGCAATAATTGGAAAATTGACTGTTGTATTTTGAGTTTCATTAATGTCATTAATCCAGCCTTTGTGGGACTCAACATCATCTACAGATAAGGCAATTGCTTTAACATTACGTTTTTCAAATTCATCTTTTAGTTTTGCTGTATAACCCAATTCAGTTGTACATACTGGCGTATAGTCGGCCGGGTGTGAAAATAAAATGCCCCAACTATCACCTAGAAAATCATAAAAATTAATAGTGCCTTCGCTTGATTCTTGTTGAAAATCAGGGGCTGTGTCGCCTAATCGTAATGTCATGATAAATCCTCGATTGCTTAAAATTTGTTATATGTTGAAATGACTATGCCGCAATTTATTTATTATTAAAATTATTGTTTTTATATTTTATTATGAACTTTTTATATAAGTGTAAATATATATGACCAAAACACATGAATTTATGGGCTGAATCAATGTAACTTTAAGATAAATTTGCTAAATTAGATTTCTCGGAAGTTGTGCTCAATAGATGAGCATTAATGTCGAGTTTTTAGGTGTCAGATGCTTTAAAGGGGCTTAGAAAATGGGTAAAACCATTTGTCTAATGATCAGATTTTTTTTATGGGTTTTGTGCAAACCCCTTGTACTTCAAATTTCTGACACCATAATAAACGACTGAGAAAAAATTTATTCATTTGACCAAGCAAGATTTAGAGAGTTTATCCATGTTGGCAAGTCTGATCGGAGGTATCTTCGGTACAAAAAATGAGCGTGAACTCAAACGCATGCGCAAAATTGTTGAGCAAATCAATGCGCTCGAGCCGACGATATCAGCTTTAAGCGATGCAGACTTATCTGCAAAAACTCCAGAATTCAAACAACGTTATAACAATGGCGAAAGTTTAGATAAGTTACTCCCTGAGGCGTTTGCAGTTTGTCGTGAGGCAGCAAAACGTGTAATGGGCATGCGCCACTATGATGTCCAGTTAATTGGTGGTATTACCTTACATGAAGGCAAAATTGCCGAAATGCGTACCGGTGAGGGTAAAACCCTTATGGGTACTTTAGCGTGTTACTTAAATGCATTAAGTGGTGAAGGCGTTCATGTCATTACTGTAAACGATTACTTGGCACAACGTGATGCTGAGTTAAACCGTCCTTTATTTGAATTTTTAGGTCTAAGCATTGGTACAATTTACTCAATGCAAGAACCAGCAGAAAAAGCAGCTGCCTATCTAGCTGATATTACCTATGGTACCAATAACGAATTTGGTTTTGACTACTTGCGTGACAACATGGTGTTTTCTTTAGCAGAAAAGAAACAACGTGGTTTGCACTATGCCATTATCGATGAAGTCGACTCAATCTTGATTGATGAGGCGCGTACGCCATTAATTATTTCTGGTCAAAGTGAAGATTCTTCACACCTCTATACTGCCATCAATACTATTCCACCAAAATTACGCCCGCAAAAAGAAGAAAAAGTTGCCGATGGCGGACATTTCTGGATTGATGAAAAGCAGCGTTCAGTTGAAATGACTGAAATTGGTTATGAGACTGTAGAACAAGAACTTATTCAAATGGGTTTGTTAGCGGAGGGCGAAAGCTTATATTCAGCTACAAATCTAAACCTCGTTCACCATGTTTCTGCGGCTATTCGTGCGCACTTCCTATTCCAACGCGACGTTCACTATATTATTCATGACGGTGAAGTCGTTATTGTTGATGAGCATACTGGCCGTACCATGCCGGGCCGTCGTTGGTCAGAAGGCTTACACCAAGCAGTTGAAGCGAAAGAAGGTTTGGCTATTCAACCTGAAAACCAGACTTTAGCAACAACTACTTTCCAGAACTATTTCCGTCTTTATAAAAAGCTTTCAGGTATGACAGGTACTGCCGATACTGAAGCTGCGGAAATGAAAGAAATTTATGGTCTGGATGTCGTTATTATTCCGACACACCGACCTATGATTCGTAATGACCAGAACGATTTAATCTACTTAAACCGTAATGGTAAATATAACGCGATTATTCAAGAAATTATGAATATTCGTCAGCAGGGTGTTGCACCGATTCTTATTGGTACGGCAACGATTGAAGCCAGTGAAATTCTATCGTCTAAATTGAAGCAAGCTGGTATTCATCATGAAGTTTTGAACGCAAAACAACATGAGCGTGAAGCAGACATTATTGCTCAGGCAGGTAGCCCGAATGCAGTAACAATCGCAACAAACATGGCCGGTCGTGGTACAGATATTATCCTTGGGGGTAACTGGAAAGCGAAACTTGCCAAACTTGAAAATCCTACCCCTGAAGATGAAGCACGTCTAAAAGCGCAATGGGAACAGGACCATGAAGATGTATTGCAAGCAGGTGGCTTGCACATTATTGGTTCTGAACGCCATGAGTCACGCCGTATTGACAACCAGTTACGTGGTCGCGCGGGCCGTCAGGGTGACCCTGGTGTTTCTCGTTTCTATTTATCTCTTGAAGATGACCTCATGCGTATTTTCGCAGGCGATCGTGTCGTTGCCATGATGCGTGCAATGGGACTTAAAGAAGACGAAGCGATTGAACACAAGATGGTAAGCCGTTCTATCGAAAATGCACAGCGTAAAGTTGAAGCACGTAACTTCGATATTCGTAAAAACTTACTTAAATATGATGATGTGAATAATGAACAACGTAAGATCATTTATTCACAACGCGACGAAATCTTAGCTGAAAATACTTTACAAGAATACGTTGAAGAAATGCATCGTGAAGTAATGCAGGCGATGATTGCTAACTTTATTCCACCAGAGTCAATCCATGACCAATGGGATGTGGAAGGCTTAGAAAATGCTTTACGTATTGATTTGGGTATTGAGCTACCAGTTCAAGAATGGTTAGAACAAGATCGACGTCTTGATGAAGAAGGTTTGGTTGAACGCATTAGTGATGAAGTGATTGCGCGTTATCGTCAGCGCCGTGCACAAATGGGTGATGAATCGGCAGCAATGCTTGAGCGTCATTTCGTTTTAAATTCTCTTGATCGCCATTGGAAAGATCATTTGGCTGCAATGGATTATTTACGTCAAGGTATCCACTTACGTGGCTATGCGCAAAAAAATCCTGAGCAGGAATATAAGAAAGAAGCATTTAACTTGTTCGTGAACATGCTGGGTGTAATTAAAACTGATGTTGTAACTGATCTGTCTCGCGTACATATCCCAACACCAGAAGAGCTTGCAGAAATGGAAGCTCAACAGCAGCAACAAGCAGAAGCAATGAAGCTTTCTTTTGAACATGATGATGTGGATGGACTAACAGGTGAAGTGACCGCTTCTCAAGAAGCACTTAATGAGTCGGCTACTGAACAACAAACGTTCCCTGTACCTGAAAGTCGTAATGCTCCATGTCCATGTGGTTCTGGTTTGAAATATAAACAGTGTCACGGCAAAATTTAATTTGTGTTATAAAAAAAAGCAGAACGTTTGTTCTGCTTTTTTTTCGTTTGTAGTAAGCCTGTGAATAATGTTTGCAGTTTTAAGCATTAAATGCTATTTACTTCTCATCCAGAGTGTATGTTGGAAAGACAATGAAAAAAGTATTACAACCTTTATTTTTAACTGTTCTTGCTGTACCAAGTTTTGTTTTCGCAGCAGAAACAGCTTCAGCCCCTCAAACCACAACGGTTGATAAAGTACTTGCGGCAAAAGGCCCAACTTCGGCTCAGGCTGTAGTGAAACAAGAAAATACGACGGTGATTAGCCCTCGTACAGGTATTCGTTACACATTGGGTAATACGGGTAATCGCCCAATCATTTTACAAACTGCTGCGATCGCTCCAGCAAACTCTGCAAATATTAACCGTATTGTTGCAAGTAACCCAGCTCTATCTCCAAAGAGCCAAGAAAAAGCAAAAGTTGCATTAATTGGTGAAGCTGCTGTTGCTGGTGCGGCAGCAGTTGCAGCGAATAATGTAACTACCCCAGCTGTACCAAACAGTGTTACACCTGCAAATCCTGCATCATTGAACTAAGTTCTATATATAAAAAAGCCGGTCAATTTTGAACCGGCTTTTTTATATCAGGGTGTTTGAAAATATTTAAATCTGATTATTTACATCTACATTTTTTGTTTCGCGTATTAATAAAAACGCGATTAATGATAAAAGTGATGCTGCTGTAAGATAATAACCAACTGCATATAAACCATATGTTTCAGCAAGTTTAGTTGCAATAAGCGGTGCAAAAGAAGCACCAAAAATACCAGCCAAGTTAAACGTTAAAGCTGAACCCGTATAACGTACTGAGGTTGGGAAAATCTCTGAAAGGACAGTACCAATTGGACCATAGGTCAAGCCCATAATTGATAAGCCAGTACACAAGAACAAAAACACAATGAGTGTGTTTCCAGACTCTAACATACTAGAGAAAAACAGTCCGAAAATTGCAGCAGCAATACATACACCAATAGAAGTAGCTTTACGGCCAAATTTTTCTGCAAAAATGGCAGAAAGAGGGATAAAGGCTGCAAAGCAAAGGGTTGCAAACAGTTGAAGTTCTAAGAACTCACCACGCGCATAGCCTAGTTTGGTTGTTCCCCAGTTAAGTGCGAATACTGTAGTTAAATAAAACACAACGAAGGTACAGATTGCTGCAATTGTACCGAGAATAAGTTTGCCCGTGTGTTTTGTCACCACTTCTTTAAATGGAATATTAACTTCTTTTTGCTTATCTAAAACCTTCTGGAAAGCAGGGGTCTCATGAAGTTTTAAACGAATGTATAAGCCAACAATAACCAAGACAGCACTTGCAATAAAAGGAATACGCCAGCCCCATTGCATGAATGCTTGCTCAGGAATAGCAGCACTTAGAAGTAAAAATGAACCAGTTGCTAAAATAAAACCGATAGGTGCGCCAAGTTGAGGGAACATGCCATACCATGCACGTTTGCCTTCAGGTGCATTTTCTGTAGCAAGTAAAACAGCACCACTCCATTCACCACCTAAGCCTAATCCTTGTCCTAAACGGCATAAGGCGAGCAATAACGGTGCGACAATTCCAATCTGAGCATAGGTTGGTAATAAGCCAATACATACGGTTGAGATACCCATAGTGAGCAATGCTGCCACCAATGTTGCTTTACGACCTATACGATCTCCTAAATGTCCAAATAGTGCTGCACCGATAGGACGGGCAATAAAGGCGATTGCAAAAGTTGCAAGTGATTGTAAGACTGCGGCACTACCACTACTGGCAGGGAAAAATAGGTGTGGAAAAATGATAACGGCAGCAGTTGCATAGATATAAAAGTCGAAGAACTCAATGGTTGTACCGACTAAACTTGCAAACAAAACCCGTGTTTTCGAATTGGTGGCTACTACAGGAGCAGCAGTCGCAGAGGTTGACTCCATATAAGTCCTTATATCAGTTAAAATTTATTTTTAATTTACTATTCTCTTTAAAGGCATATTTTTCTTAAAAGAATAGCGTGAAAGAACATCATCCATGACTCTTTCAGGATCACTGAATATGAGTGAAAAATGGACTAAACAACGTACCAATAGATAGCAAGAAAGTGTGCACCTGCACCTAAAAGCACAAAAATATGCCATATCGCATGGGTATATCTTACCTTTTTTAACGCGTAAAACAATGCTCCAACGGTGTAAGCTAAACCTCCAGTAATCAATAACATCAAAGTATCTTTGCTTAAATAGGTTCGCATATCATCCATTACAAAAACGGCAAGCCAACCCATAAGGACATAAGCAAGTAGCGAAATTTTCTGAAAACGGTGAATAAAAACTAACTTGAAAAGTGTACCAATTGCAGCAATGCTCCAGAGCGCAATAAGTAAAATATGAGCTTTTTGTGTAGGTATAGCAATACTTAAGAACGGGGTATATGTTCCAGCAATTAAATAATAAATAGCCGTGTGATCGAGTTTTTTATACCAGTAACGTAAATTTTGTGTTTGTGCAAAATGATAGAGAGTCGAACTAGTAAACACGAGAATTAAGCTAAAAGCATATACCCATAAACCTATCCACTGGGCAGTGGAAAGATAAGATCCTTTTATAATTAAAAAGACAGAGGCAATTACTGCCATAACCACACCAGCGCCATGGCTGTAAGCATTAAAAAGTTCTTCTTTTGGGTCGTAGGTTTCTAACACCGATTTACTCATAAGTTTATTTTTTGATTAAAAATACAAATGTATAGAAATACAAAACAGTCGTAAAGTTATTTTATTTTTAATCCTATACCCTTTAAACTTTCACTTTATATGAGTCACCATTTTTTAGGTATATCAGTGTCGGTTTTCTCCTTTGAGCAAGAACAGCAATTCTTTCATGAAATCAAACAAATGCTTGATCAGCAGACTTTTGAGCGTTTGATTTTGAGCCAATATAAAGGAGAGTTGACACAGCTGGAAAAAATTACTTTCCGTGTTGTGGAGCTACATGGAAAAAAACAACTTTCCGCGCTATATCATTATAGCACCCAAGATGTGACTAAAAATTATTCATTCGAAGATGGCTTAGAACAGATTGCAGCACTGATTACGCAATGCAAACAAGCGAATTTATTTTCAACGCATCAAGAAATCCAGCTTAAAAAAAATAAGAAAAAAGCCATGCTTAATATGGTTAAAAAGCAAAGCATGACTACCGCTCCAACTGTACAAGCGCATGATCGTGAGAAACAGCGTTATGTACAGCAGAGTAGTGCATTTTTAAAAGAGCTGGGTATTACTGATGAGAAAGCTCAAATCATTCCAAGCATGGCTCGTAAATGGAAGCAGATTAATAAATTTATCGAAATTTTTGCGAGTGCATACGAACAAATTGATGCTGAGCAAAAAGAGTTAAATATTGTCGATTTTGGTTCAGGAAAAGGTTATTTAACTTTTGCCTTGTATGATTATTTACAAGAACAACAAAAGGTTCCGCTCATTACTGGTGTAGAGCTGCGCCGTAACTTAGTGGAGTTTTGCCAGAACGTTGCAGAAAAAGTACATTTTAATCATTTAGACTTTTTTGAAGGTGACGTTCGTAGTTATCAGCCGGAAAAGCTGGACGTTATGATTGCTTTACATGCTTGTGATATTGCGACTGACTTTGCTATCCATACTGGAATTCGTTTAAATGCTTCAATGATTATGTGTGCGCCGTGCTGTCACAAAGAGTTGCGTCCACAACTACATAGTCCTGAAGTTTTACAACCAATGCTACAGTTTGGTATTCATGCGGGACAACAAGCCGAGATGTTGACCGATACCTTACGTGCGTTACTTTTAAAAGCGTATGGTTATGAAACTAAAGTTTTTGAGTTTGTATCGCTTGAACACACCAGTAAAAATAAAATGATTTTGGCGACTAAACGTAAAAACGTGACACAACCTGATGTCAAGATTATGGCTCAAATTCAAGCATTGAAAGAAATGTATGGAATTAAAAAACAGACTTTGGAATTGTTATTACAAGACCAGTTGCCGATCGAAAATATTGGCTGCAAATGCTAGGAAGGTGAGTGGATGTATAAAGTTATAGCGGGTAGTTGGACGCAGTTTAAGGAAGACGCAAAATACATCCGTGAACAAGTCTTTATTCAAGAGCAAGGCATTGCACCCGAAGATGAATGGGATGATTTTGACAGCACTGCTGTGCACTTTATGGTGTATGACAAAGAGCAGCCTATCGCTACAGCACGTTTGTTGCCACAGCATAGCGTAGGGCGTGTTGCTGTTTTAATGCTTTATCGAAAGCAGGGTATAGGTAAAATTCTAATGCAGCATATTATTGAATATGCGCGCCAACATAAATTGCCTTATTTAAAGCTTTCCGCGCAAACCTATGTGACGGCTTTTTACGAAGCTTTAGGTTTCAAAGTGCAGGGTGAAGTGTACCAAGACTGTGGTATTCCACATATTGATATGACTTTAGCGTTAAGTTGAGATTCCTTTTTAGAAATCTCAACTTTGAATTACTTCATCGCATTCCAGTTTTCGATGGCTTGTAAGCCTGTTTCCAAACCAACTTCATAACTGTAACGAAGCTTTTTCGGATTTGTCGTTAAACGCCCTGCCATATTTTTAAGAGGCGGTGGACATACTTCTAAAATTTGCTGTTCTGGGTTACTGCTACGAACAAATTCAACTGAAGCATTATAACGGGCACAGCGGTTACGCAAACTATTTGCAAAACCGTAATGGTGTTTAAAAGCATATTTCGCAAGGAATTGGTCGCTTCGGCTACTGGCTTTAAAATAATTCTTCGGACGAGTACGTAAAACTAATAGCTTTTTGACACCACTTTGCTGAGCCGCCCAGCGAACGGGTAGAGCATCTGCAACGCCGCCATCAAAGTAGGGTTCACCCATAATATCGACCGGATGACGGGTTAAAACTGGAATTGAGCTAGAAGCACGCAGTGCATTTAGCAAATTATCTTTACCAGCACGAAGATACTCAGCATGACCAGTTTTAGCATGCGTCAATACCATATAAAAATCTGGATTTTTGGCAAAAAGGCTCTGTTGATCGAGAGGATGTTCTTGCTCGCCAATTTCCCACATCCATTTTAAATCGAGTAAATCACCACCTTTAAAGAAGCGTTTGTAATCGATAAATTCAGGACGTAGTGAATGATCAATATAGAAGGTTAACGTGCGGCCTTGTTGGCCTGCCAAGTAGTTAGCTACATTGGTCGAACCAGAAGATACGCCCACATATAAACCAAAAGGGTTGAACTGCTGTTGTAGAAAAGCATCAAGTACACCACTGGTAAAGGCACCACGCATGCCTCCACCTTCTACAACCAGTGCATTGCGAGAAAAATCTGTCATTTGAAAAATATCTGATTACTGATGTGAATGCTGATGTTCTTGCATGTCCATTTCAGGCATATTGTCATGCTGAGTTTGCTGATCTGTTGATTTCTCAGCTTTTTGCTGCATTTCATGCTGTTGAGCTTTGCGCTGTGCTCCTGGCATATAGTCAGGCTCATTACTCATTGCTAAATAGAAAAAGCCAAGGAAGATCGCACTTAAAACACCGACGATTAGAACAAATTTCCAGCCTAAAATTGCTGATTCGGAAGAATTTTTATCGGACATAAGGATATCTCGAATGTGCTGTAGAAGCACAGAAATGAAGTCTATTTATAGCATATTTAGGTATAAGGCTGAAATCTTAAAGGTCATAAAGAAAAACCCATATAAATAAAATATATTTATATGGGTAAGGTTTATGCAATTTTTAAATATTCAAGAGCTCTAACTTATTGAATATTTTGCTTCTGCTCAGCTTTAGTTTTTAGTAACGTTGGGGGCGTGAAGCGCTCACCATATTTGGCAGCCAACTCTTCGGCACGTTTTTGTGCCTTATCAATACCATATTGATTTAAGAATTGAATCGCTCCTCCCGTCCACGGGGCATAACCAATTCCAAAAATAGAACCGACATTGGCATCAATCACTGACTCTAATACCCCTTCTTCGTAGCAACGTAGGGTATCTAAGGCTTGTACAAACAAAATACGGTCAATCATATCTTGCTCGGAGATATCATGATCTTTTTGCCAACGGTTTAAGCCTTCCCATAGGTGCTTTTTGCCATTTTCAGGATAATCATAAAAACCTGCGCCAGCAGCTTTACCTTTACGGTTTAATTCATGAATCATGGTATGAATCACTTCATCTACCGGTGTTTTCGGTAACTCTTTGCCTTCAGCTTGTAGTGCCTTACGCGTTTCACTTGCAACATGCTCGGTTAAAGTTAAAGAGACTTCATCTTGAATCGCAAGTGGTCCTACCGGCATGCCAGCTTTCAGTGCTGCCATTTCAATACGCGCTGGATGGACGCCTTCTGCAAGTAAGCGCATACCTTCTTGAATAAAAGTACCAAACACACGACTGGTAAAGAAGCCACGGCTGTCATTGACAACAATTGGCGTTTTTCCAATTTGCTGTACAAAGTCATAGGCTTTGGCAAGTGTCTCTGCGGAGGTATTTTTACCTTTAATAATCTCAACCAACTGCATTTTGTCGACAGGGCTAAAGAAATGCAGACCGATAAATGCTTTATCATTCTTGCTTGCTTGCGCTAAACCTGTAATCGGTAGGGTGGATGTATTTGATGCCATTACACCATTAGGCGCTAAGTATTGTTCGGCTTCTTGAGTGACTTTCGCTTTGAGCTCTTGGTTTTCAAATACGGCTTCAATAATCAGGTCACAACCTTGTAAGTCTTCAGCAGAAGCTGTGGCCGTAATGAGCGATAAAATCTGATCACGTTTTTCTGCCGTCATGCGACCTTGTGAAACACGTTTATCTAGCAATTTCTGAGAATAAGCTTTGCCTTTTTCAGCATTTTCAACAGATACATCTTTAAGGATAACAGGAATGCCTTTAATTGCAGTGGCGTAGGCAATACCGGCACCCATCATGCCCGCACCCAACACGCCCACTTTAGTGGCTTGCCATTTTGCAATATCGGCAGGACGGCTAGCACCCGACTTAATTGCATTTAGACCATGCCAGAAAGTGCCAATCATATTTTTAGAAATTTGGCCTGTTGCTAGTTGAGTAAAGTAGCGAGACTCGATGCGCAAGGCGGTATCGACATCAACTTGAGCACCTTCAACTGCGGCAGCCATAATCGCTTCAGGAGCAGGATAGCAGCCCTTGGTTTTGTCTTTTAACATGGCTGGCGCAATGGCAAGAACTTGTGCAACTGCCGGAGTTTTTGGATCGCCACCCGGAATTTTATAACCCTTCACATCAAAAGGCTGTTGAGATTTTGGATTGGCTTTGATCCAAGCAATCGCTTTATCTAAAAGTTCTTGTTCATTTTCAGCTGTGTCATGAATTAAGCCTAAAGATTTTGCTTTATCGACACCGAACTGCTTACCTTCCATTAAAAATGGGAATGCATTTTGAAGACCAAGCAGACGGACCATACGTACAATACCACCGCCGCCCGGTAGTAAACCTAAGGTAACTTCTGGTAGGCCAAATTTGCTTTTCGGGTCATTGATTGCAATACGGTGATGGCAACTTAATGCGATTTCCCATCCTCCGCCCAGTGCAGTGCCATTTAATGCTGCAACAACTGGAATTCCTAGCGTTTCAATTGTACGTAAATGACCTTTTAGCTTTTCAACCATATTAAAAAAGTCAGTCGCATGTTCTGGCTGAACTTGAATCAGCTCATCTAGGTCACCGCCAGCAAAGAAAGTTTTTTTAGCTGAGCGGAAAATAACACCTGAAAGTTCTGTTTCTGATTTAAGTTTCTGAGTCGCCTCATCAAGCGAGTCACGAAACTCGGCATTCATGGTGTTCGCAGATTGACCTGTTGAATCAAGCGTTAAAATGACAATATTGTCGGCATTTTTTTCGTATTGAATTGCACTCATCTTTTATATCCCTAATTTTTATACGCGTTCAATAATGGTGGCAATACCCATACCACCGCCAACACAGAGCGTCGCTAAACCGCGCTTTTTATCTTGTCGTTCAAGCTCATCAAGTAGTGTGCCTAAAATCATGGCACCTGTTGCTCCTAACGGATGGCCTAAAGCAATCGCACCGCCATTTACGTTGACTTTTTCAGCAGGAACGTTGAGCTCATTAATAAAACGCATAACAACTGCCGCGAATGCTTCATTAACTTCAAATAGGTCAATATCATCAATCGTAAGGCCAGCTTTTTCTAAAGCTTTACGTGCAGCAGGCGCAGGGCCAGTCAGCATAATGGTTGGGTCAGTACCGACTAATGCAGTCGCCAAAACTTTAGCGCGTGGTTTTAAATTTTGTTCTTTCACTGCTTTTTCTGAAGCCAGTAAAACAAGAGCTGCTCCATCGACAATACCTGATGAGTTACCAGCATGATGAACATGATTTACTTTTTGTGCTTCTGGATATTTTTGTAAGGCAACAGCATCAAAGCCCATTTGCCCCATCATTTCAAAACTTGGGTTGAGCTTTGCTAGCCCGTCAAGTGTGGTATTGCCTTTAATAAATTCATCTTTTTCTAAAATCACAACACCTGCGTGATCTTTGACAGGCACAACTGATTGATCGAAATAACCATTTGCTTGAGCTGCCGCTGCTTTTTGTTGTGACTTTACGGCAAAATTATCAACATCTTCTCGGCTATAGCCATCTAAGGTTGCAATGAGGTCAGCGCCGACACCTTGTGGAACAAAAGATGATTTAAGGTTGGTTTCCGGATCTAACGCCCACGGTCCGCCATCAGAACCCATTGGGATACGTGACATTGATTCAACGCCACCAGCAACTACTAAATCTTCCCAACCAGAACGAACTTTCATGGCTGCCATGTTGACCGCTTCTAAACCTGAAGCACAAAAGCGGTTAATTTGCACACCTGCAACATCATCATTCCAGCCCGCTGCAATCGCTGCTGTTTTGGCAATATCACCGCCCTGATCACCAATTGGTGTTACGCAGCCCAGAACAATATCATCTACTTTAGATGTATCGAGTTGATGGCGTTGCTGTAATTCGTTTAATAGGGTGGTGAGTAATGTGATTGGTTTTACTTCGTAAAGAGAGCCGTCTTTTTTTCCTTTTCCGCGTGGTGTGCGAATGGCGTCAATAATATAAGCCTCGCTCATAACAGTTCCTTTTTTTATTACTTAAACTTTGTCGTGTTTTGAGTGTACTGTTTTTAAGAGGGAGTGCAATGACGATAAGCGCACCAGTCAGGTGATGATTTTTGCCAATGGCGATACAAAAAAGCCCAAGTTGAACTTGGGCTAAATGTGAAACTAAAGAGATTTAAAAATTAATGGTAACCATGGAGCTGGCGATATAGACCGGGAGTAACACCGGTCCACTTTTTAAATGCACGGTGGAATGTACTGGTTTCACTAAAACCAACTTGCTGAGCAACATCTTCAAGTGTTAATTCAGGATTGAGTAATAAGTGAATCGCAGCATCTCGGCGTAAAGCGTCTTTCACGCCCTGATAGCTTTTACCTTCGGCAGCTAGGCGGCGGCGTAAAGTTTGCGGAGATAAATACAACATGGATGCAACGTCATTGAGCGTTGGCATTTCTTCACCAATTTGGCTTTTGAGTACTTCACGAATACGTGAAGTCAACGAATTGGTGTTTTTGAATTTTACTAAAAGCTGAGCAGGGGCTGCTTTTAAGAATTCTTCTAATGTTTTTTCATCTTGGCGAATTGGCAAATCAAGATAATCAGCCGCAAAGGTTATTTCGGTACGCGGTGCGTCAAATTGCATAACCGGCGCAAAGAATAAAGCGTCATATTCATCTGCATGTGCAGGACGTGGATAGCTAAAATGAACACGTTCTAATGGTAAGCGACGTTCAATCAGCCATGATGCCAATCCATGCCAGATCATGAGCATACTTTCAGTAATGAAATGATCCGGATCTAATGTTTTTGGAATGAGAGGTACTAAACGTGCTTCGTGTTTGTCACGCTCCAGCGTTACTGACCATTCATCACCAAATAATTTGTAAAATTGAGATGAAAGTTCAAGGGCTTGGCCCAAGGTTTTTGCATGAATAATCAACTGACACATAATGGCAAAAGTGCCCAAACGACGCGGTTGTACATCGAAACCAACGTGTTCGTCTTGTGTGACCATCCATAACATTTTTATAAAACGGGTATATTGTTCTGGTGAGATTCGAGCTTTAGGTTGACGTAATAGTTCCGCTTCGATACCCACATGTGAAAGTAACGTCTCGACATCCATGCCAAGGCGCTTTACGCCTGTCAAAGCCGCATTCACGAAGTGGATGCTAATCGTATCGCGACTCATATTGAATCCTTCAGTCTCTTTGATGTTCACTTTAAATTGACCTAAATGACCGTCTAAAAAAATAAATTGGCGATTTACAACAGTGTAAAAGCACTTTTTACATGTTAAATTGCCGAAATGATCAAGGTAAATGGCTGAACATGACATTGTTTTAGAATATTTGCTTAACTAATATAAAAGAAAATTCGAATAATAGTGGTTAAAAAAACGATGACGACTGCATTAAATGGACTTAAAGTTCTCGATTTCTCGACGCTCTTACCTGGACCTTTCGCCACAATGTATTTAGCCGATATGGGTGCAGAAGTCATCCATATTGAATCTCCATCACGTCCAGACCTCATTCGGATTATGCCGCCCTATGCAAATGGGCAGGCGACTGCACATAGTTATCTAAACCGAAATAAGCAGTCGATCGTTCTCGACTTAAAAGATGCTGCAAGTATTGATCTGATTAAGGCCAAGATTTCTGAGTTTGATATTGTGATTGAGCAGTTTCGGCCAGATGTCATGCGCCGTTTAGGGCTGGACTATGCCACCCTTGCAGAAATTAACCCGCGTTTAATTTATTGTTCAATTACAGGTTATGGCCAAACTGGAAGTTATAAAGATCGGGCTGGGCATGACATTAATTATTTAGCTTTAGCTGGTATTGCTGGGTATAGCGGCCGACAAGATAGCGGTCCGCCACCGCTTGGTATTCAGGTTGCCGATATTGCTGGTGGTTCATTACATGCAGTCATTGCGATCTTGGCTGCTGTAGTTGAACGCAGCCGTAGCGGTATAGGTCAATATATTGATATTTCCATGACGGACTGTGTTGCAAGTCTAAATAGTATGGCAGCTTCAGCCACGCTTGCCGCACAAGTTGAACAGGCTCCCGAGCAGGGGATGCTCAATGGGGGGATTTTCTATGACTATTATATGACGCAAGATGGCCGTTATCTTTCTATCGGTAGCCTTGAACCGCAATTTATGGCAGGTTTGTCTGCAGCACTAGATTTACCTGTGTTATTACAAAAAGGTGCGTCATTAGATGTGCAAGATCGACAGGAAGTTAAGCAAGCCATTCAAGAAAAAATTAAAGCCAAAACATTCAAAGAATGGCATGAAATTTTTGCAAATCTCGATGTTTGTGTAGAACCCGTATTGAGTTTAAGTGAGGCTTTAAATTCACCGTTAGCACAACAACGTGGATGGATTGTGAATGTTCCTTTGCAAAATAATACGCCAGATACAGAACCACAAATTGCATGCCCAATTAAGTTTTCACGTTCGCAAATGCGATATTCCTTTGTAGGTCAAAAACTTGGCGAAGGGCAGTGGTGAGGTTAAGGAGCTATTTCTTATACAGTATGTATTGAAATTATTATCTGAATAATCAATTGATTAACATTTTGAATAATTTCTTTACATAAAATTAGCGTAACCTTTATAAACAAAGACATAAAAGGTTCGTAAACATGAAAACGCATAAATCTTTGATGGTTTCCTGTTTATCCGTTTTATCAATTACTCTTTTTGTTCAGCATGCACAAGCTGCTGCTGCATTTGACCCAAATGGTTCTTGGATGTTGGGTGATTGGAACGGGCAACGTACAGCGTTGCAAGCACAAGGTTATGATTTTTCTTTTGGATATACCGGTGAATATGCCGGTATTTTAGATTCCAAACAAACATCTACACACGGTAGTGCTTATACAGGGCAACTTGCTTTAGGTTCTCATTTGGACCTAGGTAAAATTTTAGGGTGGCAAGATACAGAAGCTCAAATCACATTAACTTATCGTGATGGGCAATCGCTTTCTGAACATTCTCCAGCATTGGCTGGGCACCAAAGTTCTGTTCAAGAAGTGTGGGGCCGTGAACAAACTTGGCGTTTAACAGATTTATGGATCAAGAAAAAATTCCTTGATCAGAAGTTAGATGTTAAAGTGGGCCGTTTTGGTGAGGGTGAAGACTTTAATAGTTTTGACTGTGATTTCCAGAACTTGGCACTTTGTGGTTCACAAGTGGGTAACTGGGTAGGCGATCAGTGGTATAACTGGCCAGTTAGCCAATGGGCAATGCGTGTCAAATATAACTTGCAACCTGATTTATATACACAAGTGGGTGTATATGAATATAACCCTGAAAACTTGGAACGTGGCAAAGGCTTCAACCTAAGTACAGATGGTTCTCACGGTGCAATTATTCCAGCAGAAGTAGTTTGGTCACCTAAATTAGGTGTGCAAAGCATGCCTGGTGAATACCGTTTAGGTTATTACTATAGTACTGCCGATGCCAAAGAAATTGCAGATTCAACTAAAACATCTCATAAGCAGGGTGTTTGGGTAACTGCAAAACAGAAATTATTCCAGCCAGCTGATCAAACTGACCGTGGTTTAACAGGATTTGTGAACCTGACTTTCCACGACTCAGATACCAACAAAGTTGATAACATGCAAAATATAGGCTTAGTCTATAAAGGTTTGCTCAATCAACGTCCTCAAGATGAGTTGGCACTTGGTGTTGCTCGTATCCATATCAATGATGATTGGAGCGATGTTCAAGCCAAAGAATACGACACCGAATATAATACCGAGCTTTACTATGGTATTCATGCCACTAACTGGCTAACTATTCGTCCAAATGTGCAATATGTTCGTCATGTTGGTGCATTAAAAAATGGTGATAACACTTGGGTAGGCGGTATTAAGTTCTCAACTGCATTCTAAGTAATTATTCCGAAAACGGATTGTCGAGGGTTAAATCATTGATTGAAGTATCCTGACCTTCCGTTTTTTTCTTTATGCCTGAATTTTGTTTTAGACGTATTGGTGATGTCATTTTTCTATAAGTTTTTTGGCACATCTTTCCGATAAAAATGATGATTGATAAGAGGTGGTTTATGAATCAACCTTCTTCAAGATCAGGTTTAACGACTTTTACCGTAATTATTATTGGGTTATTGGCGTTATTCCTGCTAATTGGAGGTATTTGGCTCGCTACACTAGGCGGTTCAATTTACTATATTGTAGCTGGAGTCTTACTTCTCATTGTTGCATGGCAACTCTACAAGCGCGCTTCTGCTGCTTTGTGGGTTTATGCCGCATTAATGCTAGGTACTATTATCTGGAGTGTCTGGGAAGTTGGAACAGACTTTTGGGCGCTTGCACCACGTTTAGATATTTTAGGTATTCTTGGTTTATGGTTATTGGTTCCGGCTGTAACTCGTGGAATCAACAACCTTGGATCAAGTAAAGTTGCCTTATCTTCAACTTTAGCAATTGCAATCGTGTTGATGGTTTATTCTATCTTCAATGATCCGCAAGAAATTAATGGTGAAATCAAGACACCTCAACCAGAAACTGCTCAAGCCGTTCCGGGTGTTGCAGAGAGCGACTGGCCTGCTTATGGTCGTACTCAAGCTGGTGAACGTTATTCTCCATTGAAACAGATTAATGACCAGAACGTAAAAGATCTGAAAGTTGCCTGGACATTCCGTACTGGTGATTTCAAAACAGATAATGACTCTGGCGAAACAACCAATCAGGTTACACCAATTAAAATTGGTAATAACATGTTTATCTGTACGGCTCACCAGCAGTTAATTGCGATTGACCCAGCTACAGGTAAAGAAAAATGGCGTTTTGATCCGAAGCTTAAAACGGATAAATCGTTCCAGCATTTAACTTGTCGTGGTGTAATGTATTACGATGCAAACAACACAACTGAATTTGCGACAAGCTTACAAACTAAAAAGTCGACTTCAACTCAATGTCCACGTAAAGTCTTTGTTCCAGTCAATGACGGACGTTTAGTTGCTGTAAATGCTGACACAGGTAAAGCATGTACTGACTTTGGTCAAAATGGTGAAGTGAATTTACAAGAATTCATGCCATATGCTTATCCAGGTGGTTATAACCCAACATCTCCAGGTGTTGTTACTGGTTCAACAGTGGTTATTGCCGGTTCGGTTACCGACAACTATTCAAATAAAGAGCCATCAGGTGTTATCCGTGGATATGATGTAAACACTGGTAAGCTTCTTTGGGTATTTGATACTGGTGCAGCAGATCCAAATGCAATGCCAGGTGAAGGTACAACCTTTGTTCATAACTCACCAAATGCTTGGGCACCTTTAGCATACGATGCCAAACTTGATATCGTTTATGTTCCAACAGGTGTAGGTACTCCAGATATCTGGGGTGGTGACCGTACCGAGTTGAAAGAACGTTATGCGAACTCTATGTTAGCGATTAACGCTTCAACAGGTAAATTGATTTGGAACTTCCAGACAACCCATCACGATTTATGGGATATGGACGTACCGTCACAACCATCTTTGGCAGATATTAAAGACAAATCTGGTAAAACTGTTCCAGCAATTTATGTCTTGACCAAAACAGGTAATGCCTTTGTTCTTGATCGTCGTAATGGTCAGCCAATTGTTCCTGTAACTGAGAAACCAGTTCCACAAACAGTTAAACGCGGACCACAGACTAAAGGCGAGCATTATTCAAAAACTCAGCCATTCTCTGATTTGAACTTGGCACCACAAGATAAATTGACTGATAAAGATATGTGGGGTGCCACTATGCTTGATCAGCTTATGTGTCGTGTGTCATTCAAACGCCTCAATTACGATGGCATTTATACGCCACCATCTGAAAACGGTACTTTAGTTTTCCCTGGTAACTTAGGTGTGTTTGAATGGGGCGGTATGTCAGTTAACCCTGACCGTCAAGTTGCTGTAATGAACCCAATTGGTCTGCCATTCGTGAGTCGTTTAATTCCTGCTGATCCAAACCGTGCGCAAACTGCAAAAGGTGCGGGAACTGAGCAGGGTGTACAGCCAATGTATGGTGTACCTTATGGTGTGGAAATCAGCGCATTCTTATCTCCACTTGGTTTACCTTGTAAACAACCTGCTTGGGGATATGTTGCTGGCGTAGATTTGAAAACTCATGAAGTCGTTTGGAAAAAACGTATTGGTACAATTCGTGACAGTTTACCGAACTTGTTCCAGTTACCAGCTGTAAAAATTGGTGTTCCTGGTTTAGGTGGTTCTATTTCTACTGCAGGTAATGTCATGTTTGTTGGTGCAACTCAAGATAACTACATCCGTGCGTTTAACGTAACGAATGGTGAGAAACTTTGGGAAGCGCGTTTACCAGCAGGTGGACAAGCAACACCAATGACTTATGAAATTAATGGTAAACAATATGTTGTAATTATGGCCGGTGGTCATGGTTCATTTGGTACAAAAATGGGCGACTATTTAGTGGCTTATGCATTACCAGATAACAAATAAAAGTTTGCTATCAAAAAAGCCCGGATTTATCTGGGCTTTTTTTATGTCAATTTAGATTAAAGCTTATCAATAAAACCGTTATTAAATATGCAAAAAAAGCATTTTATTGATGAATAAAAGCTCGCTATGCTATCCGCCTTAATAATGAATCTACTAGCCATACGCCATGTATTTATATACCGATTTCGATCAGCAGCTGATTAATCAACGAGTTGCTCAGTTCCGCGATCAGACAGAGCGCTATTTAGCGGGCAAACTTTCTGAAGATGAATACCGCCCATTACGTTTGCAAAATGGTTTATATGTGCAACGTTATGCACCAATGCTACGTATTGCTGTGCCGTATGGCTTAATGAACTCAAAACAATTACGTAAAATTGCTGAAGTATCAACTCAATATGACCGTGGCTATGCACATGTATCTACGCGTCAAAATATTCAGCTAAACTGGCCTGCTCTTGAAGATGTGCCAGAAATTTTAGCTGAACTCGCAACTGTACAAATGCATGCCATTCAAACCAGTGGTAACTGTATTCGTAACACGACTACTGACCAGTATGCAGGTGTAGTTGCAGGTGAAATTGCTGATCCACGCCCAACATGTGAATTGATTCGTCAGTGGAGTACATTCCACCCGGAATTTGCATTCTTACCACGTAAATTTAAAATTGCCGTTTCTGCACTTGAAGAAAAAGACCGTGCAGCAACAGCATTCCACGATATTGGTGTGTATATCGTGCGTAATGAAGCAGGCGAGATGGGCTACAAAATCATGGTGGGTGGTGGTTTAGGCCGTACTCCGATTATTGGTAGTGTCATTCGCGAGTTTTTACCACGTGAAGATTTAATTGCTTATTTAGAAGCAGTTTTACGTGTTTATAACTTACATGGCCGTCGTGATAACAAGTATAAGGCGCGTATCAAAATCTTGGTTAAAGCATTAACGCCTGAAGTATTTGCACAGAAAGTTGAAGCTGAATTTGAACACACACGTGAAACATTAAAAATTCAGCCAGAAATCTTGAAAAAATTAGACGAAGAGTTCACTCCGTTTGATTATCAAGATTTAGAAGATGAAGACTTTACAGCTTTATTTGCTGAGCATCCAAAATTCAAACAATGGTTCAATATCAATACGCATGCACATAAAGTAAAGGGCTATCGTATTGTTACGATTTCTTTAAAACGTGCAGGCATCGCACCGGGCGATATGACCACTGAAGAAATGAACTTCATTGCAGATCTCGCTGATAAATATACGTTTGGTGAACTTCGTACGACTCACGAACAAAACATTGCTTTAGCAGATGTACCTCAAAAAGATTTGTTCGATGTATGGCAAGCGCTTGAACAACACAACATGGCTCGTGCGCATATCGGCTTTATTACCGATATTATTAGCTGCCCGGGTGGTGATTTCTGTTCACTTGCAAATGCGAAATCAATTCCTATTGCTGAAGCGATTACACGCCGTTTTGAAGATTTAGATAAAGTTTATGATCTTGGTCATTTAGACTTAAATATTTCTGGCTGTATGAATGCTTGTGGTCACCACCACGTGGGTAACATCGGTATTTTAGGTGTAGATAAAAAAGGTGCTGAGTTCTATCAAATTACATTAGGTGGTAATTCAGACCATGATGCTTCAATTGGTGACATCTTAGGACCATCATTTGCAGCAGAAGCCGTGCCTGATGTCATTGAAGAAGTATTAAATACGTATCTTGATTTACGTACTGAAGGTGAGCGTTTCGTTGATACATATCGCCGTGTAGGAATTCAACCATTTAAGGAGCGTGCATATGCTTAATACAGCTCTACCTGTGCTTTATAAAGATGGTACGATTGCAGATAATACTTATCAAATCATTGCTGAAGATGGTGTGATTCCTCAAGGTGATGTTGTTGTAACAACAGCTCAACTCGATCAATTAGCTAACATTCAAGGTAAAAAAGCTTTGTATGTGACTGTGAACGATTCACCAGAAGATCATACATTTCCATTAAGTGAACTTGATGCAATTTTTATCGAGTTCGCAGGTTTCGGAGATGGGCGAGGTTATTCATTCGCTGCATTATTACGTCGCCAAGGTTTCCAAGGTGAACTACGTGCAACAGGTGATGTATTTAAGGATGTCTTAAATTATTTAAAACGTTCAGGTTTTGATAGTTTTGTCATTAAAGAAGGTAAAGATGTGCAAGAAGCTGCTGCTGGTTTGCAAGACTTTACTCATCCTTATCAAGCTTCAACAGCTGTGCCAAAAGCAAGTTATCAAACTGGTGCTTAAATAGCTTCTAAGTGAAAAGGCTGAACTCAGGTTCAGCTTTTTTTATAAATAATTTTTTAAATAAATGAATTGAAGAATAAGAATGTTCGCTTTAATTTCAAAAATAAATCCTGGCGCTTGGTGGTTAATATTCGCTATTGCGACGGATGTACTTTCAACCTTTTATTCAGCTAAAGGCAATGGATTAGTTAATAAAACTGCTCAGGGGATTGCTCTAGTTTTGTATATTATCTCTTTTGCATGTGCTGCTATTGCTTTGAAATATATGCAAGCTGGAATTTTATATGTGTTGTGGTCTGGGGTGGGGGTATTGGCGACCGCTTTTCTCGCAAAGATTTTTCTTGGGCAAAACATTGATGTCGCAGGATGGATTGGGATTGGTTTTATTACAGTCGGCTTAATGATTATTGCGCAATACTCTAATATCGATGTTTAAAGCCCTTATAGAAACATTGAGATCTCTATAAGGGCTAAAGATTTAAGTATCTAACTGGCAGTTAACCATCCACTTGACACCAAATTGATCAGTAAAAGCACCATATAAAGCGCCCCAGAACGTTTTTTCTAGTGGCATTTCAATTTTGCCATTTACAGATAAGGCATCAAAAAGTTGTTTTGCCTTTTCTTGCTCATCTTTTTCAAGGTTAATTGCAATGTAATGATTATTGCCCTGAGTAAATACACTATTTGGTGTACAGAATTGATCAATGACATCTGATGCCATGAGTACAGTGTATTCGTTAATCGGCAGGGAAACATGAAGCACTAAATTTTTTTGAGCTTCCGATAACGTGACACCGTCATGAGGCGGCATATCGCTATAGCGGCTCAGCATGGCAAATTCACCGCCGAATACTGATTTATAAAAATTAAAAGCTTGCTCTGCCTGGCCTTGAAAATTGAGATAGTGATTGAGTTGCATTGTTATTGTCCATTGTTGTTTTCATTTAGAAGAATAAGTTAAAACGGAAAAGAGATTTTGTGGGTCATTTTTTGTAGTTTTTTCCTCTGTACACGACAAATTTCATAGGACCCTTGTCCTATCAGGCTTTTTCTTTCTTAAAATTGCTAGCACTTTCTTAA
>NZ_JAALLK010000014.1:0-91397 GCF_011075215.1 Acinetobacter sp. EKM10A
TCAGTAAGTTTATTTCGCTACGGTTTGGACTATGTTCAAATGGCTATTCTACGTTTGATTGGTTTTGGAAAAAAAGAGGAATTTAAGAAAATTCTAGCAATTTTAAGAAAGAAAAAGCCTGATAGGACAAGGGCTATATGAAATTTGTCGTGTACAGAGAAAAAATTATAGAAAAAACTCAGTAATGTAAAACTTCTTATCCTCTCCATTTGCATCTTATTTCAAAACATCTAACCACTTTCAAAGTTGGCGGGCTTTTTGCTTGAAAGGGGTTGTATTCCTCTCTTGATTTGATGACTTATGTGGCAAAAACTTAAACGTAGTTTATTTCTACAAGTCCTCTGCGCTCTCTTTCTCGGTATTGCAGTAGGACTTGCTTTTCATGATTTCTCCCTAGCTTTAAAACCTCTTGGTGATGGTTTTATTTCCCTCATTAAAATGTTGATTGCTCCAATTGTATTCTGTGTAGTGGTACTGGGAATCTATGGTGCAAACGACATTAAAAAAATGGGCAAAGTCGGTGCAAAAACGATTCTTTATTTTGAAGTGGTCACGAGTATTGCTTTAATTTTGGGAATTATTGTTGCTTATGTCTTTAAACCGGGCGTCGGTATGAATATCGATATTACTCATTTAGATGCTAAAGATTTAAGTACCTATACCGAACGTGCTCATGACATGCATACAGGTTCGGAGTTTTTACTCAATATTATTCCGAAAACATTTACTGCCGCTTTTGCCAACGGCGATATTTTACAAGTTTTACTCATCGCTATTTTATTTGGCGTTTCACTACTGTTAATTCCTAAACATTTAGCAGAGTTGGTCCGTCAAGCGCTTGAAGCTTTTTCGGAAGTCTTCTTTAAAATTATGGGACTCATTATTCGCTTGGCACCAATTGGTGTATTTGGTTCAGTTGCTTATACCACTGCAAAATTTGGATTAGATTCACTCCTGCAACTCGGTTATTTAGTTTTACTCTTTTATGCGACTTGCATTTTATTTGTTGTCATTATTTTGGGTTCAATTTTAAAACTCACCGGACTGAATATCTTTAAATTTGTCGGCTATTTTAAAGATGAACTCGCTATTGTTTTAGGGACAGCCTCTTCTGATTCCGTTTTACCCCAAATCATGAAAAAGCTTAAAAACTTGGGAATTAAAGATTCAACAGTCGGTCTGGTTATTCCTACCGGTTATTCTTTTAATTTAGACGGCTTTTCAATTTATTTAACATTAGGCGTGATCTTTATTGCACAGGCCTGCAATATTAATCTCTCCATGCACGACTTACTGGCTATTTTATTAGTTTCGCTTATTACATCGAAAGGTGCACACGGCATACCAGGGTCAGCCTTAGTGATCCTTGCTGCAACGCTTTCCGTAATTCCAAGTTTACCTGCAATTGGTTTGGTACTTTTACTGTCTGTAGACTGGTTTATCGGAATTATCCGTGCCTGCACCAACTTAATTGGTAACTGTGTCGCAACCGTAGTCATTGCCCATTGGGAAAAAGACATCGATCATGCACAAGCGAAACAAATACTTAATATAAAAAATTAAATCTCTCATAGAGAATATTGAAGTATTTCAATGTTCTCTATTGTTCAATTCTGCAAGCTAATAGTTCAGTTTCAAATGCCAGCCAGTCATGTTCATGTTGGCTAATCATTTCAATGCGGTTATCAATGCCCTCTTCACCAGACTTATAGTTAAACTGCTCAGGATTAAAGTTAAAGGTCTTCCATCCCTGATCTGTATTAAAAATTCCCTTAATACGTAGCCAGTCTTGCTGTGCACACAACACATCGAGCAAAGCATAAAACTCAAATTTCCAACGTTTAGGAAATTTCCAACCCGCGACTATATAACCCTGCGCCGACTCAACATAATGGTAAGGCAGTTGGTGAATTTCTTTTGCAACTTCGGCTTCAGTCATTTGCTTTTGCAGCTTGAGTAAAGGCTGTATAGAGCGTGCAGTTAAACGAGCAGACACATCAATTTGCGCCAGTTCAAGTTGACCATGTTCAGTCTTTAGCCATTGTTGCTGATAAGGTTGGTATTCTTCTTTAAGCTCAACAAGTGCCTGTTCATCTTCAAAAGTCATGGTATCGGCATGAGAGACCACCACAATCTGTGCAGCTTTTAATTGGTCTTCATATAGGTTTTGCTTGACCCAATTGGTGTCATGCAGACGACTACCATCAACCACAGTCACTATTACACGCATAGCTAAGCTGTTTTGCCAATGTGGTTCCGTTAACTGATCAAATAATTGCGAAGGATGTCCAAGCCCTGTAGGTTCAATAAAGAGTCGGTCTGGCTTTTGTTCACTTAACAAGCGAGCCAAAGCAATATGCATAGGAAGTTGGCTACTACAACATAAACAGCCGCCCAATAGTTCTTTGACTGCATAACCTTGATCTTGAGGTAGGAGTTGTTGATCGACTCCGATTTGCCCAAATTCATTCATTAAGACAGCCCACACTTCATCTTTCGGTTTCTGACTTAATAAATGTTGCAATAATGTCGTTTTCCCTGCTCCTAAAAACCCTGAAATAATATGGGTAGGAACAGTTTTTTGGGCAATCAGTTTCACAAGCGGCTCAAATCAACAAGGTTTAAAAACTAAGAAAGGTATATCACTGTTTAAGTAGCATGAAAATAATTTTTCACTTTGAAGATATACTTTTCAATTATCAGGCTAAAGCACCAAATATGTGACATGCATCTCACCAATTATCTAAATTAACTTTAGAAAAATAATAATTAAACGAAATATCCTATTTAAGGACATTCACAATTCATGCCAGAGTGTTTTGTTTACGTAACTAACTTGCTTTTTTTTTACTCAATACGAAATATTCTTTCACATTTTTAGCGCTCAAGTAGCGCTTTAATTTTACAGTAGACGCACATAAACGGACGTTATATTTCATATTGTTAAGATAGGCGTAATAGATTGTTAAGTTAATTGATGTAATCCCAAGCTCGGCTTAGCATGTGTCCTAGCTTAATCATTCAGCCCTATATGTTCTATGTAGGTCAGAACGATTAGGTTTGATTTATTTTTTAATGAATTTAAGGATGCCATAAAATGAAATTAGCTAAAACTTTACTCGCTACTACACTAGCTTTAACTGCTGCTTCAACTTTCGCTGCTTCTAAGCACGACCAAGCACATAACACTGCTGGTGAAGAAAAAGTTGTTGTTTCAACTCAAGAGCAAGCAAACACTGCAAATGCTGCTTCTGACGCTGTAGGTTCTGCTTCTGAAGCTGCTCCTGCAACTCGTTAATTATCTCTGCACTCTCCTCCAAGCTCAGAGATAATTTTACTGAAACGAAACAGGACGTTAAATTTCGGTGAAGAAAAAAGATCGAACCATGCTGCGGTTCGATCTTTTTTTTTTAAGAAGTTTTCTTATACATGCTGCAAGAAGGGTTATGATTCTCTTGTAGGCGCAACACCTTACGATGTTCAGCTGCTTCAAATCGGCAACGTTTCCACTCGGTATCTAAATTTAATTTAGGCACTTCGCGTGGTTTACCCTGCTCATCAACCGCAACCATAGTGAAATAACAGCTATTGGTATGACGAACGGTACGCTTTTGAATATTTTGAGCCTCCACACGGATACCCACTTCCATTGAAGTACGTCCCACATGGTTCACACTCGCTAAAAATGTAACGAGTTCACCTACATAAATAGGTTCTTTAAAATTTACTTTGTCTACAGACAACGTTACAACATAGCTGCCTGAATAACGACTTGCACAAGCATAGGCCACTTGGTCTAGTAACTTTAGAATTGTTCCACCATGAACATTACCTGAAAAATTTGCCATGTCCGGTGTCATTAAAACTGACATGGTTAATTCTGACTGATCGTCAGTTACGGTTGTCATTTCATCTAATGTAGGCATGACTCAACTCTGTCTCAAACAAGCTCAGAAAACATTATGGTTGATAATTCACAAAAAAAACATGCTTAAATCCACAACATAGCATCGTATTTTTTAATATTGTTAATTCTTTTTTTGAACGAATATTTTTTAAGCTATTATTTTTAATAATTTTTTAGTTTTTCTTAAATAAACAATTATTGAGCGGTCAAAAATAATCAAAAGATGCTATGCCATTTTGTTCCATTTTAAATGACACAGCATCGTTTTATATGAGGTTCGCTATACTTTATGGATCAGTCCGGTAACACCATTAATAATCATATCAACAGCAATCGTACCGATTAATAAAGCAGATAAACGCCCGACAATATCGAAATAGCGATCGATATATTTTGCATGTTTGTACCGCAAATGATCATGTGAAAATTTCATCAAGATCAAAATACTGCATGTTAAAAACATGGTAAACCCGATCACAAGTGCCGCAGCACCAATCGACATTTCAATACCTGTCACCACAGCTGCACTAATGGTACCCGGCCCAATCATAAAAGGCATGGCTATGGTGCCGGCTAAATGTTCAGGTGCACCGCGCATTTCACCAATGGTATCTGCCCCCTGAAACACATAGCGGTAACCAATCACCAAAAAGATAAGACCACCAAAAATCTGGAAAGCTTCAAAGCGTACATTCAGGTATTTACTAAAGATTGCTTCACCGCCCCATGCAAACAGCATAAAGACGATATAAGCAATCAAGCTCCCCTGAATTAAGGCTTTGTTAAATACCTTGGTTTCTGAATGGCGGATGAGGCCAATCATATAAATGCTCATTAAAAAAGGATTGAGCAAAGAGAAAAATAAAGCAAAAGAATGCAGATATGGTGAAACCATGCATATTCCCCTTAAGCTTGTGGATCTGGGAATAATGGACGGTTCCCAGGGCTAATACGATTAATATGCAAGAACGTCATATGTCTTTCATATTTATCTAAAATGTCATTAATAACCTGTTCTTTACTGTAACCAACAAGGTCGTTGTCTTGAGAACCTTCATAAAGATAGGTTTCGAGACGGTAATAGAACTGTTTGCCTCGTTTTACACGCTGACTAAAGTTAGGCGCGCTATAACGGACAGGCCAAATCTGATAAACGAAGTTTTGCTCTTCTTCCAAATGAATAGTGATATCGAGGTGATATAGCGCCTCTTCATCTTCAAGTGGTGTTTGTTGCACATCTACGTTCATACCTTGCTTAATGAGTTCATCGGCAACAGCTTGAACGGCAGGTTTGCAAACGGTATCGAGCATTCGTCTGGTTTCAGTCGTTCCCGGATGATGCATAACCCGAGTCAAACGCTGTTTCCAATTGAGAATATCGACGTTACCCACCACAGGTGCCGCGTTCATACTTCGACTGGCATGCCTATAGTCTTCAAGCCTGAGCGATTTATAAAGCCCCGCCATCACAAGGAACATCACGAAACTAAACGGCAGTCCCATAATAATGGTTGCATTCTGCAAAGCGGTAATCCCGTTAGTCATCAGCATAGCGAGCGTTAATAACCCAATGGCAATTGCCCAAAACACGCTTAACCAACGCGGCGCATCATTATCAATATGGGTAAGCTTGGTCGTGAAGTTACCTAAAACCAATGCCCCCGAATCGGCAGAAGTCACATAGAATAAAAGGCCCGTCACTGTTGCGACTGAAGCAATAAAGGTAAAACCCGGGTACTGCGCTAACAGGTCATAAAAACCATGTGCCGGATTAGATAATACCGTTGCAGCTAAAGTCTGGTTGCCTTCAAAAATAACACTGTGCAATGCGCTATTACCAAAAATGGATAACCACGTTAAGGTAAATAACAGAGGAATAATTAAAGTCCCGCACACAAACTCACGAATAGTACGGCCTCTAGAAATACGGGCCAAAAACAAACCTACAAATGGCGACCAAGCAATCCACCATGCCCAGAAGAACAAGGTCCAACTGCTCATCCAATCTTTAGGTTGCTCAAAAGCAAAACTTTGTAAGGCTAAGGTTGGGAAGCGAGTTAAATAATCACCAATATTTTGTACTAGCGCATTGAGTAAAAACTCGGTATTGCCCAAGAACAAAATAAACAGTAAAAGACCAATCGATACATAAATATTGATTTCAGACAAAATCCGAAGGCCTTTATTCACCCCAGATGTCACTGAAATAATACTAATACCGACTGCAATAGCAATGAGTGCAAACTGCATCCAGATATTCTCTGGCAGTCCTAATAAAACATGTAAACCATAGTTCAGCTGTACCACGCCAATTCCGCAGGTGGTCGCAATACCAAAAATTGTCCCGATGACGGCAGCAGTATCTACACTATGGCCAATGGCCCCATTAATCCTATTCCCAAAAATTGGGTAAAGTGCAGAACGAATGGTCAGCGGCAAGTTATAGCGATAACTGAAATAACCAAGTGCCATACCAATCAAGGCATACATACACCATCCGGTCAAACCATAGTGAAACAGCGTCCACACCATACTTTGGCGTGCCGCTTCATAGGTCTGGCCTACGCCGACAGGCGGCTGCATATAATGAGATAATGGCTCAGCCACCGAGAAGAACATTAAATCGATACCAATACCTGCCGAAAACAGCATGGCAGACCAACTCAGTAAACTAAACTCAGGCTTTGAGTGTTTAGGGCCAAGTTTAATCTCACCATACCGTGAGCAGGCAATGAAAATTACAAACACCATATACAGCGTTGCAGCCAGTAAATAGTACCAGCCAAAGGTTGACGTTACCCACGCAAGGACGGTGTTAATGGTTCGATTTGCGAAATCGTTAAATAAAAAAGTAACGAGAGAAAAGATTAAAATGATTAGAGCTGAAATATAAAAAACCACACGGTTAAGCGGGTCTTTTTTAGATTTAGATAATGTTAAATCATCAACTGCTCTTGGATTATCTGTTGCCATACAATCCTCAAGGAATAGAAGAAAAATAAAATATTCAATTTAGTCTTTTCACTATTTAACAATAATGAAAAGACTGCTTTGAACGCAAAAAATATAAATAAATGTGATGAACCAAGGTTATAAAACCTCGGTCACTTTGTTCTGGTCACAATTCGATGGAATAGAAATGTCTTTTGAAATAGCTAACTGCTTTTTCGCAACATTCGGGTCAAAATCATCTTGCTTTAGGGCTTTGGCTAGACCAAACATATAAAGCAAAATAATCACAGAAAATGGTAAACCACATAACACCACTGCACTTTGCATGGAGTTAAAACTACCTGCTAATAATAAGCCGATACTTACAATGGTAATGACCACAGACCAAAAGATGCGTAACCAGATCGGTGAATCACTATCACTGGTGCCCCCTTTCGAGGACAAATTGGCGATCATTAGTGTACCAGACCCAACCGGTGTCAAAAATAAAACGAAACAAATTACAACAACAATCCCGGCAATATACGGATTAAACGGAAGATATTCGAGTAATTTGAATAATGACAACGCAGGGTCGCTTAAAACCATATCACCTAAAACTTTCTGTTTTTGATTGAGAATTAAATGAATTGCAGTATTTCCAAAAATCGAGATCCAAGCCAAGGTAAAACCTAATGGAATGAGACATACCCCCAAAACCACTTCTCGAATAGTTCGGCCTTTGGAAATGCGGGCAATAAACATTCCTACAAAAGGTGCCCAAGCAATCCACCATGCCCAATAAAACACAGTCCATGAACCCAACCAGCCACTGGCTTTTTGATTGTATAAATACATATCAAAACTTTTACCCATAAAATTATTAAGGTAATCGCCCGTATTTTGCACAAGACCATTTAACAAATGGTTGGTCGGTCCTGTTAAAAATACAAATAAAAGTAAAGCATAGAGCAAACGTAAATTAATCCGTGATAACCATGCCAAGCCTTTTTCAATCCCGACCACTGTAGTGACTGTCGCCACAAACATCATGATTAAAACTGCAGTAATTAAAGTTGCAGAGTTATCGGGAATTTCAGGAATTAAATAACAAATGCCTGAAACCAATACCAAAGCACCAATACCTAAGTTGGTTACCAAAGAAATTACGGTTGCTAAAATACCAAAGCCATCGACAAAATCGCCTACCAGACCATGAACTCGCTCTCCAAAAATTGGATAGAGTGCCGAGCGTAGTGCGAGTGGTAAATCTTGTCTAAAGGCAAAATAACCTAATGTCACACCCAGCAAGGCATAAAGCACCCAGCCATGAATACCCCAGTGCAAAAAGCTATAGGTCATGGCATTGCGGGCGGCCTGAATAGTACCGGCCTCACCTTCTGGCGGTCTTAGAAAATGGTCAACAGGTTCAGCAACACCATAATAAAGTAGCGCGATACCAATACCTGCCGAAAACAGCATTGAGGTCCAAGCCAAATAGCCAAACTCAGGTTTGTCGTGGTCTTTTCCTAAAGGAATCTGTCCCACTTTTGAGAAGGCAAGCCAAGCCACAAAGCCTAAACACAGCACAATCACCAACATGTAATACCACCCGAAAAAGTGGTTTACCTGCTCTTGCACATAGGTCAGCCAAAACTGACTTTTTTCTGGAAACAGCACAAATAATAGGCCAAAAATGCCGATACTGACTGCCGAACTCCAAAATACAAAACGATTTAACCGAATATGGTCTGAAGAATATCCATCACTTTTCAACACCATCTTATTGCTCCTTGCAATCGGTGTATTTTTTCCAAAATAACGTGATAAGTACCGGACTTATGCGCATCATCCTATCCGTAAGAACTTCTGATTCTATCTCTTCTACCCCGAAGTAAGATTCAAAAATTCATTGATTTTTACACATCATACTTGTTATTGATTGAACGTTCAATCAATAACAAGTATGATAAAAAAGTGCTATGATGCTCTGCAAGTTAACATGCTGAATTTAAAGCACCCATAAAAGTGCTGATGTGGACAATCATGACAAAACGCAGAGTAAAACCAGAGCATGTGCGCCGTGAAGAGATTATGAACGCTGCACTCGACGTAATTTATGAAGTGGGGTTATCCAATACCACCATTGCACAAATTGCAAAAAAAGCCGAGTTGTCGACCGGTATTGTCAGCCATTACTTTGGCGACAAACAAGGGTTAATAAATACCTGTATGCAAGAAATGCTCAATGTTTTGCGTCGGAAAACCGAACAGTACAGAGCAGAAGCAGATTCGCATCCGGAAAGCCAGATTAAGGCAATTATTGACTCTAACTTTGACATTAGTCAGGTAAATGAAAAAGCAATGCGGGTCTGGTTAGACTTTTGGTCTGCAAGCATGCATGTACCGGACCTGAGCCGTTTGCAAAAGATTAATGATCAACGCCTGTATTCCAACTTGAAGTTTTATTTTCTCAAGTTAATGGATGAACAACAGGCCAGTGTTGCCGCAAGAGGTCTGGCAGCATTGATTGATGGATTATGGCTACGTGGCAGTTTAAGCCGTCACAATGAATTTGACAGCGAACTGGCCCGTTCCATTGCTTACGATTATGTAAAAACGCAATTGCAATTTGCGAACAAGCCTTTGCAGGAGAGACAAAATGAGTGATGTACAAGTTCATCAATTGTATATCCATGGACGCTACGTTGAAGCAACCAGTGGTAAAACATTTAATAGTATTAACCCTGCCAACGGCGAAATTATCGCGACTCTTCAACAGGCATCTGAACAAGATATTGAAGCTGCTGTAAAAAGTGCCCAACAAGGACAAAAAATTTGGGCAGCCATGACCGCTATGGAGCGTTCACGTATTTTACGCCGTGCTGTCGATATTCTCCGTGAACGTAATGATGAGCTTGCCCGTCTTGAAACACTCGACACCGGTAAAGCCTACAGCGAAACATCTACCGTCGATATTGTGACTGGTGCAGATGTACTCGAATACTACGCAGGACTTGCAACAGCTATTCAGGGCGAACAAGTTCCGCTTCGCGAATCAAGTTTCTTTTATACACGCCGTGAACCTTTAGGCGTAGTTGCAGGTATTGGTGCCTGGAACTATCCAATCCAAATCGCTTTATGGAAATCTGCCCCTGCCCTTGCTGCCGGCAATGCCATGATTTTCAAGCCAAGCGAAACAACGCCACTTACTGCATTAAAACTTGCAGAAATCTATACAGAAGCTGGCTTACCAGACGGCGTATTTAACGTGGTACAAGGTGCTGGTCGTGAAATTGGTCAATGGCTCACAGAACATCCTGTGATTGAAAAAATCTCATTCACAGGTGGCGTAGAGACTGGCAAAAAAGTGATGGCAAGCGCTGCTGGCTCTACACTAAAAGAAGTGACTATGGAGCTTGGTGGGAAGTCGCCACTGATTATTTGTGAAGATGCTGACCTTAACCGTGCCGCAGACATTGCAGTTATGGCGAACTTCTTTAGCTCAGGTCAAGTATGTACCAACGGTACGCGCGTATTTGTTCCAAAATCACGTTTAGCTGACTTTGAAAAAGCGGTTGTAGAGCGTGTACAACGTATTCGCATTGGTGACCCAATGGCTGAAGACACAAACTTCGGTCCGCTCACTAGCTTCCCACATATGGAAAAAGTGTTGTCTTTCATTGAGTCAGGCAAACAACAAGGCGCTAAAGTATTAATCGGTGGTGGTCGTGCGACCGAAGGCGAGCTTGCCAAAGGCGCTTATGTACTACCGACTATATTTAGTGACTGCACTGACCAGATGGCGATTGTTCAAGAAGAAATTTTTGGACCTGTCATGAGCATCTTAAGCTATGAAACCGAAGAAGAAGTGATTCAACGTGCCAACGACACGACCTTTGGTCTAGCTGCCGGTGTGGTCACTCAAGATATTAGCCGCGCTCATCGCATTATTCACCAAATTGAAGCTGGTATTTGCTGGATTAACACTTGGGGTGAATCACCTGCCGAAATGCCAGTTGGTGGCTACAAGCAATCTGGTGTGGGCCGCGAAAATGGCTTAACCACGCTTGGGCACTATACCCGTATCAAATCTATTCAAGTTGAACTTGGCGATTATCAAAGCATTTTTTAATGCCTCAATCGCTCTAAAAACTTCAACCTAAATCACATATGCCGAGCAGTCTTTATAGATTGCTCAGGCAAACTGTTAGTAAAAAAAGGATAGTTATGAATATTAAAGAATATGATTACATTATTATTGGCGCAGGATCTGCCGGAAATGTACTCGCTGCGCGTCTTACTGAAGACAAAGATACCACCGTTTTACTGCTAGAAGCAGGTGGACCAGATTATCGCTTGGATTTCCGTACACAAATGCCGGCAGCTTTGGCCTACCCTCTTCAAGGTCGTCGCTATAACTGGGCTTATTTAACTGACCCAGAGCCACACATGAACAACCGTCGTATGGAGTGTGGTCGTGGTAAAGGCTTAGGTGGCTCATCTTTAATTAATGGTATGTGCTATATCCGCGGTAACGCCATGGATCTAGAACAATGGGCGACCCATAAAGGCCTTGAAAACTGGACTTATGCCGACTGTTTGCCTTACTACAAAAAAGCCGAAACTCGTGACATTGGTGGCAACGACTATCATGGTGATAGCGGCCCTGTATCAGTGGCTACACCAAAAAATGGCAACAACGTGCTATTCCATGCCATGGTTGAAGCAGGTGTACAGGCAGGTTACCCACGTACTGACGACTTAAATGGGTACCAACAAGAAGGTTTTGGTCCAATGGACCGTACCGTTACGCCTAAAGGCCGTCGTTCAAGTACCGCACGTGGTTATTTGGATATGGCAAAAGGTCGTCCAAACCTGACTATTTTGACTCATGCGACGACCAACAAAATCTTGTTTAATCAAAAGCAAGCAATTGGTGTTGAATATATTATTGGTGCTGATCAAAACAACTTGCAACGTGCTTTGGTTAAACGTGAAGTATTACTTTGTGCAGGCGCAATTGCGTCACCGCAAATTTTACAGCGTTCAGGTGTAGGTCAAAGTACCTTCTTAAAATCAATGGACATTGATGTGGTTCATGATTTGCCGGGCGTGGGTGAAAACTTACAAGATCACTTGGAAATGTACTTACAGTATAAATGTAAGCAACCCGTTTCTTTATACCCTGCTTTAAAATGGTATAACCAACCTGCCATTGGTGCCGAGTGGTTATTCAATGGTACAGGTATTGGCGCAAGTAACCAGTTTGAAGCGGGTGGATTTATCCGTAGCTCGGATGAGTTTAAGTGGCCAAACATTCAATACCACTTCTTGCCAGTAGCTATTAACTACAACGGTAGTAATGCAGTAAAAGAACATGGCTTCCAAGCACACGTGGGTTCAATGCGTTCACCTTCACGCGGTCGTATCAAACTTAAATCGAAAGACCCGTTTGCGCATCCAAGTATCTTGTTTAACTACATGTCGACTGAACAAGACTGGCGTGAGTTCCGTGATGCAATCCGTATTACGCGTGAAATCATGCATCAACCTGCGCTTGACCCATATCGTGGTGATGAAATTAGCCCGGGCAAACATTTGCAGACAGATGCAGAGCTTGATGACTTTGTTCGTAACCATGCAGAAACAGCTTACCACCCGTCTTGTAGCTGTAAGATGGGCGAAGACGAAATGGCTGTTGTAGATGGTCAAGGCCGTGTACACGGTATGAATGGTTTGCGTGTAGTTGATGCCTCAATTATGCCGCTGATTATTACCGGTAACTTAAATGCAACCACCATTATGATTGCCGAGAAAATTGCAGACCAAATTCGTGGACGCGAAGCGTTACCACGTTCGACTGCACCATTCTATGTAGCATCATAAAATCTTAAAGGGCATATTTCTTATGCAGGAATATGCCCTTAATTTATTATTTATAGCACTCATATTAATAAGAAGTATGTATGACAGAAAAATAAGGTCATGCAAGGATATTAATTACATCAATAGGTCATAAATTAAAAATTCACCTATTTTTATCGAAGCATATCCTTCAAATGGCTTAAGTTTAACCAAATTTATTTTATTAATTTATTTTCAATTACTTACAATAAAATTAAAACTAAAAATAATCTTATAAAAGTTTAATTTGATCAAATATAAATCATATTTATGATTTTAATAGAACCCATTTATTATAAAAATTGTATTGTCAATGCAAAATTAGTCTAAAATATAGAGTGTTTGCGATAATCCCAAGTAATTTTTCTTTTTTCAAAGTTCTCTGTTTTGGAGAATTTTACTTTCGCATTTATATCCGTTTTGTCTGGATACGCTGTCTAGGTTTCCTCACACCTTAAGTGACTCAAATAACTTATTTTAAGGTCCCCCTTACATGAAAAAGTTTTTGAAATACCTTCTGGTATTAATCATTCTTATTTTAATTGCGGGTATTGTTTTCTTGTTTAGACCGATTGCGTCAAAACAAGTACAAACTGCAAAAGATGAGCCAGTTGTTGATGCTGTTCTTGTTGGCGGCGGTATCATGAGTGCCACTCTCGGTACTTATTTCACTGAGCTTGAACCGAATTGGCAAATTCGTATGTTTGAGCGTCTTGACCAAGTTGCTCAAGAAAGTTCAAACGGCTTTAACAATGCCGGAACAGGCCACTCTGGCTTTATGGAAATGAACTATACCGAAGAGAAAAACGGTAAGATGGAAATTGCCAAAGCTGAAAAAGTTGCTTCTCAGTTTGAAGTTGCTAAACAGTTCTGGTCATATCAGGTAAAACAAGGCGTTTTAGCTGAACCAAAAACATTCATTAACCCAGTTCCACACATTGCTTTCGTTTGGGGCGATAACGTTAAATTCTTAGAAAAACGTTATGCTGCCATGATTCAAAGCCCGCTTTTCAAAGGCATGAAATTTACTGAAGACCCAGCTGTGATTAAACAATGGGCACCTTTAGTCATGACCGATCGTGATCCAACTCAAAAAGTTGCAGCGACTCGTATGGAAGTTGGTTCTGACGTGAACTATGGTTCAATCACTAAACAATTAGTGAATCACCTAAACCAAAACCCTAACTTCAAATTACAGACTTCAACTGAAGTGACAGGCATCAGCCAAAATGATGACAAAACTTGGACGGTGTCTTTCAAAAATTTGAAAACTGGTAAAACAGACCACGTTAAAACGCGTTTTGTATTTATCGGTGCAGGTGGTGCCGCGGTTAAATTATTGCAACTTACTGGTTTACCAGAAGCGAAACAATATGCTGGCTTCCCTGTAGGTGGTGAGTTCTTAATTACTGACAACCCAGCAATTACTGCTCAGCACACAGCGAAAGTATATGGTCGTGCGGAACTTGGTGCGCCTCCAATGTCTGTACCACATATTGATACACGTTATATCGACGGTAAAAAATATGTATTGTTTGGACCATTTGCAACGTATTCAAACAAGTTCCTAAAAAATGGTTCTCAACTTGACTTACTTGCGTCAACAAACAAAAGCAACGTTTTACCAATGACCACTGTTGGCTTGGAAAACCTTGATCTTGTTAAATACTTGGTGAGCCAAGTCATGATGTCAGATGAAGACCGTCTCAATGAACTTCGTAAATACTACCCAGATGCGAAAGCTGAAGACTGGCGTTTAAGCCAAGGTGGTCAACGTGTTCAGATCATCAAAAAAGAACCAGGTAAACCTGCAACACTTCAATTTGGTACAGAAATCTTTGCGTCTAAAGATGGTGCTGTAACTGCATTGTTAGGTGCGTCTCCGGGTGCTTCGACTTCTCCATACATCATGCTTAACTTGCTTGAAAAAGCTTTCCCTCAGCAAACTGAAGGTAAGTGGAACCAGAAGCTTCATGAAATTGTGGTTTCTTATAAACAAGACTTAAGCAAAGACCCTGTGTTACTCGACAAAGTTCGTCAGTACACAAGCTCTACGCTTGGCTTGAACTATACATCTCCGTTCAAAGCTGCAAACGATGAAACTGCTGCTGCCCCTGTTGCAAAAGCAAACTAAGTTTGATGATGTATAAGTAAAATATCAAAAGGATGAATTTCGATTCGTCCTTTTGTTTTTTAAGACTTCTGTTGAGATATTTAGACTTGCCATGACGCCTTTAAAATCATCACCTCGCCTCTTACCGTTTTGTTTTAAGCTCGTGCTTGTTTTGCTACTGGCTTATCTTTTGTTAAGCGGGTTTTATATGTGGATGATTGGCGGTACAGCTATTTACGTCAGCTCAGCCGTGTTATTTGTCATAACAGCTTATGCATTTAAGCTCGGTAAATATCAAAAACTATGTGCTGTTTTAAATGTGCTCATGAGCGCAGCCGCACTATATTTCAGCATGGCTCATCTATTTTTTTCCCCTATCCAGTTCTTTATATTTTTACCTGCGCTATTTTTTGTTGTGTTGGCTTTTACTCAAGTAAGTAAAGTTCGTAGTTTATCTAAAGTACTCATATTAATTAGTTTATTGATTTGGTCAGGCGTACATTTTACGCAGCTTGAACAACTTAAAGCGTATTATCAAACACAGCATACTGGTGAAAGCTGGCAGCAATACGGCGCGCTATAAGACTATTTTTAGTCTCTATACTTCATGAATATCTATTTTCTTTTTCACATGAAGTTCATCAGTAAAACTGAACAGCATTTACAGAATTCCTTTTAAGAAAAAATATTCATAACAATCTAATTTATTTAGAAATATATCGAGCATATTAGCGATTGAATAGCATTCATCTACACGCTAGATTAGCTGAATTATTTTTCTCCCTTTACGTTGTAATTTATGAAAATTTTAGATGGCGGTTTAGGCCGTGAATTGGCTCGCCGTGGCGCTCCGTTTCGTCAACCAGAGTGGTCTGCGCTTGCACTCATTGAAGCACCTGAAACAGTAAAAGAAGTCCATCTCGACTTTATCAACGCTGGTGCAGAAGTCATTACAACCAATAACTATGCGGTTGTGCCATTTCATATTGGTCAGGAACGTTTTGAAACTGACGGCGTGCGTTTAATTAAAGTTGCGATTGAACAAGCAAAAAATGCAGTTAAAGAAAGCGGCAAAAATGTCAAAATTGCAGGCTGCTTACCCCCGTTATTTGGTTCTTACCGCGCCGACTTGTTCCAACCGGGACAGGCTAAAAATCTTGCTGAGCCAATTATTAACACATTGGCACCAGAGGTAGATTTCTGGCTCGCTGAAACCCAATCCTGCTTAAAAGAAGTTGAAACAGTCCATGCGTTATTGCCACAAGATGGTAAGGACTATTGGGTGTCATTTACGCTGCAAGATGAAATCAAACAAGAACAAGCATTACTTCGCTCTGGCGAAAACATGCAACAAGTGGCTGACTTTATAAAGCAGTCAAATGCCAAAGCAGTATTGTTTAACTGCTGCCAACCTGAAGTGATCTTGCAAGCAATTAATGAAATTAAAGGACTCATTCCAGAGTCTGTGCAAATTGGTGCTTATGCCAACGCTTTCCCACCGCAAGATGAAAGCGCTACTGCTAACGATGGCCTTGATGAAATTCGTAAAGACCTAGATGCTCCAACTTATCTTGCTTTTGCCAAACAATGGCAACAAGCGGGTGCAAGTTTAGTGGGCGGTTGCTGTGGTATTGGACCAGAACACATTGCTGAACTTTCTCAATTTTTTAAAGAATAAATACCATGTCTGCTGCCAAAATCGGATTATTGTCTCTTACAGCGCTGGTATTTAGTTCTATGGTGGGGTCAGGCGTATTTAGCCTCCCCCAAAATATGGCTCAAGTTGCCAACGGCTCTGCCCTTCTTGTTGCATGGCTCATTACCGGAGTCGGCATTATTTTCTTGGCCCTGTCATTGTTGCATTTAACTCGTCAACGACCAGATCTAGATGGCGGTATTTATAACTATGCACGCGAAGGCTTTGGAGACCTCATCGGGTTTTGCTCGGCGTGGGGTTACTGGTTGTGTACTACCATTGGTATTGTCGGTTATGTAGTGATTGCCTTTTCAGGTGTCGGCATGTTTACCGACAGCAAAGACCACGTTATTTTTGGTGAAGGCAATACGCTCTACTCTCTGATTGGATCAAGCATTTTTGTATGGCTGGTGCACTGGTTAGTAAGCCGAGGTATTAAAGAAGCTGCGATTGTGAATTTACTGGCAACCATTGCCAAAATTATTCCAATGGTGGTCTTTATCTTCTTTACTTTTATTGCCTTTAAGTTTGATTTGTTCAAACTCAACTTAAATGACTTCTCTTTAAAAGTTCCCCTTTGGCAGCAAGTAAAAGACCTAATGCTCATTACCCTTTGGGTATTTACCGGTATTGAAGGTGCGGTGGTTTTATCATCACGTGCCAAAAACCGTCATGACATTGGCAAAGCGACTATTTTAGGTGTTTTACTGGCATTAAGTTTTTACGTGATGGTGACAGTGTTGGCTTATGGTGTGGTGAGCCGTGAAGCGCTTGCGGGCATGCATAACCCATCCATGGCGACCATTTTGCAGCAACTCATCGGTCTACCCGGTACCATCATTATTACCATTGGGCTTATTATTTCAGTTTCATCGTCTTATTTAAGCTGGACGTTATTTGCGACTGAAATTCCATATTTAGCTGCAAAAAATGGTGCTTTCCCGAAACTATTTTTAAAGAATAACCAAAATAATGTGCCGATTTCATCACTATGGCTGACCACTATTGTGGTGCAAGGTTCTCTGATTGCCGTGTATTTTTTCAATAAAAACTATACCCAGCTTTTATTGATTTCATCGGTGATGATTTTGCTGCCTTATTTTCTGGTATCGGCGTTTTATCTTAAAGAATCGATTCGCCACAAACGCACGCCGCATATTGCCATTGCAAGTGTCGCTTCAATCTATGCACTTTGGTTGCTCTATGCAGCGGGTTTAGACTTACTGCTGTTGTCTGGTGTATTGTATTTGGTTGGCTTGGTTATTTTTTCAATCAGCTACTTTGAGCATAAAAAATCGCTCAAACAAAACCAGCTTAATTAATCACTTCAACCACTGTTGAGCTATTTCAGCAGTGGTTTTCTAAAAACAAAAAATTCTATTTTGAAGGCTGCGACTGCTTAAAATGTAATCGTAAAATACGGCGTAATTCTAAAATTGCCTCAGGGCTAGTTTGAATCGAATGCCCACCTTTAATAATCAGCTCCGACTGCTCCCCACCCAAATGTGAACTTTGATACGGCACAATCCCATCGCTCATTTTTGACTTATCTGTCGTACCATTTATGTTGCCCATAATTGAGTGATAGACCACGTTGGACGAGGGTTGAATGGCTTGGGTGAGCTTCATAAAGTTGGAAGAACGACTTAAATTACTTGCTCCATTTTCAATTAAGCCTTTTCTGAGTTTGGTATTTTTCTCATCTCTCATTTCAACGGCAATAAAAAAGTCGGCAGGTAAGCGAATAATACGGCGAGCAATTTGTGTAAACCATCGGTCAGCATAGTCAGTACCATGATGCGGCGCCGAAACAAAAACAACCCGCTTAAAATAGGGCAAATCTTTGAACTGAAAACGCTCACGAATAACCGGATTTTCTTTTAAACGCTTTAACTGTGCTTCATTCATTTTTTGCATGGCTAAATCAGAAACATCTGCATCGCTTACTAGCAAGCGGCTAATCACTCCGCCCATACTATGTCCAACCAATACGGCATCGTGTGCGGCATAACTGTCTTTAGCAACGTTTTGAAAAGCCTAATTCAGCAAAGAATAAATCTGAAAACGACTTTCAAAAATTGGCATATTGGTTGAATAAAACACCTGCCAAACTTGGTAGTTTTGTCTTAATTCGGCATCACCCATAATGTCGTTGGTTAGGCTCACCCATGCCTCTGGGCTGCTTGCCAAGCCATGAATAAACACAATAATTTTCTTATTGGGGTTAAAGGGTTCCAGCATATATAAATGCGGCATAATCAAATTGGCTTCTTTATTAATTAAAGACCAATAGCCTGCTGCACCTAAATTATATTTCGATAACCATAGCCCATAAGGCGCCGAATAGTTGGCAGTGAGTGGATAGTCCACGCCTTCAACTTTTACGCGGTCCTGTCGGTATGGGTCAAACATGGCAATTTCTAACTCTGCCCCATCAATGACCTGATCGGCTGTGGCCTTTTGTTTTGGGTAAGCAATAGCCGTGACTGGAAAGAAACGTGGTAAATGAATGTTGGGATTACTCTGGTGAGCATAAAAAGCATCGGGATCTAAAATAAAACCATGATTTACATCATGCTCCTTACGCCCCACAATAAACTCCGCGCCTAAGCCATCCTTACGGTTGACAGTATTAAACCCTGAAAAGTTCATGTTATAGCTAGAGCGAAAGGTATCGACTTCAATATGCTGTACATCTACAGCATGATCAAAATTGACGTGATACTCATGCCCATCTACTTTCAGTAAAGGTGGGAAATGAAGCGTATTTAAATGATTAAAATACGTGGTCATGAGCTTCGACAAGGCGACGTTATAAAAGATACGTACCTGATTTTGTCGATGGTCAAATACCCGATCAAAAGGTGACTCTTCAGAATCAAACAAATAGACATAGCTATAGCGCAAGCTTTTATCAAACAACGCAAGCTCTTGCTCAACACAACTGTTACTTTTAAGAGTGGCATTGCACTGGCTACTACGCCCAACATCTAAAGCTTTTGCCAAATAAATTTCACTCAGCGCCGCATAACGTTCTTCTCGGCTGCTATTTTCGGACAAGCTCCGAATTTTCTTTAAACAATCATCAAAATTTTGTAGGCAAGTTTTTTCATCTTCTTTAACCAAATACAGTAAGTTTTGGGTTTGATGACTTAAAGTATTGTCGGTCAGAATACTTTCATTTTTACTTTTTAAAGCACTGCTTAAGTTACTTTCTTTTAAATGAATGACCTGACAACCACTGAGCAAAGCCATTATTGTTATGATTGAATAATGGTAAGACTTTGTCATCCTGCCTTCCTTAATCGAATGTATTTCCCCACCCATCATTATGCCTGTAAAGCTGTGCCTGAACAATTTCGGCTCAGCTTCGATTGGACTTTATTTGGAAAATAAAATTGACCGTCTATTTTATTAAGCTTGTTTAAACTTCTGCTGGGAAGCCAAATAAGAAAAATAAAGGATAGGTAAAATAAACGGCGCTACGCTCCAAAAGTCAAAATAGACATAAAGTACCGCCCCCATCAAAGCACCTATAACAAAGCCAATGACAATACTGGCACTTTTAAGCAAACTTGCCCGATTGGCAGCATTATTATTTTTAAGCAAGTTAGCAATATCAATCCCAAGCTGGGTAGTGTTGCCTGTCATCATGGTACTTGGGCTAATATTTTTAATGAGGGTTTTGCTTGATGTATTACGAATCGCTAAAGCAATTAAACCGAGGCCGCCAGTGATTGCAACCGTAATCGAATCGGCATTTTTAAATGGCTCAAAGTAAAGCCCAGCAGCCATAAAAGCAAAGAGAAAAATAGCTTCAAATAAAAATAAATAAGACAGCGTTTTGTGTTTGGTCTGACTACGGTCAATTAAAAGTTTGGTAATAACCACCGTCACAATAAACAATGGAATAGCCGCAAGTTTAATCCATAAACCGGCACCCCCTTCACCAACGCAGCCCCAGCCAATACCAAGTTACCCGTTACATGCGCAGTAAAAAAACCAAATAAAGCGATAAAGCCAATGGTATCAATTGCCCCACCCACCATAGTCAATAAAACAGGATCTCGACATATTGCCCATGTACTTTGTGTTTCTTGTTGAATTGAAGTCTCTGGCATAAGCAGCATCCTGTTCTTTTAAAGTCATTAAATTCAGTACGAAGATGTTTTAAGTATTTAAAAACAAATCAAAGCTAAAGCATTTATCAAAACAAAAAAGTATGTAAAAACATAGAGTGTTTAATGTCGCAACACTGTCTTCAAAACAGCAACAATAAAATTTGTTTATTTTTAAAACATTAAACGCTTCTCATCCGCAAATCAATTTGACCTCTAAAACCGTTCTAACTATGATGAAGCCGCAAGTTTCGCCAATATTTTGCACAAACGGCTGTTGTGCTGAGTGATTGATAAAGAAAACAACAACGACGAGAAGGAATATGTCTCTTTATAATTTTTCAGTTTTTTTGGGTGGATTGTTATTTGTATCAATTGCCTCTGCCGGCTATAAAAGTCATGCACACCGTGACTTTTACTCAAAATGCGTAGCCGCTGGACATAGTCGCGCGACCTGTCTGTGTATTTATCACCGTTTAGAACGCCAATATTCCCCAAAACTCATGCATAAGCTTGGAAAGTTAAGTCTACAAAGCCCAGAAGTGCCGCGTGATTTTGTAAAAACCATGCTTCGAACGATGCAACAGTGCCAGTCATAAAGTTACAAGTTTTTTTAAAGCAAATCGGCCAAATTTCTAATTTCTTCCATCACTGCCTTACACGCAGGCGTTAAATAGCCATGTTTAGAAATAGACAAAGAAATATAGCGCTTTAGGGCAGGGTTAATAATTTTTGCGGCTTGAATTGAGGTGTATTGGCTGGCTTTTTTTAAAGCTTGCGGCCCCAGCATGGTATACATGCGAGATTCGGACACCAAATGGGTTTGTAAACTAATCGAGTCGGCTTCAAACACAATATTCAGCTCTACCCCATTTTCATAAGCCATGTGGTCTAAAAAATTGCGCCAGTTACTTGGCCTGCAAAAGGTGACCAGCGGTAACTGATTGATTGCTTTAAAGTCGACTTCACTGGCCTGAGTGAGTGCATCTCCTTCGCAGCCGACCAAATAGGTATCGGCTTGGGTAAGGTAAATATCGCCTTGTTTAGGTGTCGGGTTAAACCGATAAAGAATAGCTAAATCGACGCTGCCATCTTCCAGCCATTTTTCTAAATGTACCCCTTGCCCTTCCCGTACCGACAGTTTAATTAGGGGATATTTCTCTTGAAGCACTTTATAGAGAGTCGATAACAACGGATGTGCAGTAGACGGCAAACTGGCAATACGCACCGTACCAATCGGGGTATCGGTCGAGTGCAAAATTTCATTATTAAGTTGGTCGGTTACGTTCAGCCATGAACGAATTTTAGGAAGTAAATGCTGGCCTAAATCGGTGAGTTCTACGCCACGTCCAGTTCGGTTAAACAAACGACCGCCACATTGCACTTCAAGCTCGTTCATTTGCCGACTGATTTGCGGTTGGTTGGTGTTATGCAGCATGGCGACTTTGCTTAAACTACCGAGTTCCACCGCATCTAAAAATATTTTCCATAATTCATAATTCATCGATTCTTCCTAAATCGTAAATAGGCAGCATTTCGAGCCATACATTTTCAGTATAACTGAAATTCAAGAATTGGTAATTCCTACATAGCTCACCTATTTCTATACTCCAATCATGTTCTCTACAACACGATTTAAGTCAGATTAAGAACCAGAGAATATTTAATTACACTGTATAGGAAGTACGATTATGAGTTTAGATTTACGTGGATTAACCCCAGCACCTGTGACTCCTTTTACCCGTGATGGACAAGTAGACCATGATGCAATTCAACGTTTAGGTTCATGGTTAGGTAGTATTGATGGTGTGAAAGGCTTGGTTGTTCTTGGGCATGCAGGTGAAGGAACATTCTTGTCGCAAAAAGAGCAAATGCAGGTCATCGAAAGCTTTGTTAAATCGGTAGATGACAAAATTCCAGTAATCGCAGGGATTACGCTCGAAGGTACTTCGGTTGCAGCAGAAGAAGCAAAACGTGCAGTCAGCGCTGGTGCTTCGGCAGGTTTGATTTATCCTTCACATGGCTGGTTGCGTTTTGGCTATCAAAAAGGCGCACCACAAGACCGCTATAAAGCGATTTATGAAGAAAGTGGTTTGCCATCTATTTTATTCCAATATCCAGATGCAACGAAGGCCACTTACGACCTAGACACTCTACTCGATATTTCTGCACAGCCAGGCGTATTTGCCATGAAAAATGGTGTACGTAACATGCGCCGCTGGGATGTCGAAATTCCAATTATCCGCCGTGAACGCCCAGACTTACAGGTGTTGACGTGCCACGATGAATATTTGCTTCACACCATGTTTGATGTAGACGGCGCTTTGGTTGGCTATGGCAACATTGCCCCTGAACTTTTAATTGAAATGATTAAGGCTGGTAAAGCCAAAGATTATGCCAAAGCTCGTGCGATTCACGACCAGTTATTACCAGTGACTCGCAATGTCTATCACCGCGGTTCACACATGGAAGGTACGGTCGCGCTTAAACATGCACTGGTTGCTCGCGGAATTTTGGACCATGCCACTGTACGTTCGCCTCTGCTTCCACTCGCTGATGGTGCTGAGCAAGAAATTCATGATGCAATGCGTCAAGCCGGAATTGGCAAGGTCGATTTAACCCAAGCCGTTGCTTAAATTCCATTCGGGCTAGCATATACGCTAGCCTTTTTTTCCTGTACGCTGCCTGAGGCCAAACATCGGGCATGTCTCTTAAAAACAATAATAAAAAGCATGCAAACTGTGGTGAACAGGTAGTGCGAAATAGAACAACAAAACTACGAGGAATGTAGTGATAAGGAGATATAAGATGACAAATCTAGCGGATGTAGAACAAATTAGTCATCATCAAAAAAATGCGGAAATTATTGCAAGACTCGAACGGCTACCCGTCACCGGACGATTGCAATTTATGCGAATTACCATTGGGATCGCGACCTTTTTTGACGCTTATACTGTTCTAGCAATTGCCTTTGCTTTACCCCAACTGATTACCGAATGGCACCTGACGCCTGCCTATGTCGGCGCAATCATTGCCGCGGGCTATGTCGGGCAACTGGTCGGTGCAATCTTCTTTGGTTCTCTTGCCGAAAAAGTCGGTCGTTTAAAAGTGCTGTCTTTTACCATTTTACTGTTTGTGGCAATGGACATTTCTTGTTTGTTTGCTTGGAGCGGAATGTCGCTGTTAATTTTCCGTTTCTTACAAGGCGTTGGTACAGGTGGTGAAGTGCCTGTTGCGAGTGCCTATATTAATGAGTTTATTGGGGCAGAAAAGCGCGGTAAGTTTTTCTTACTCTATGAAGTTTTATTTCCACTCGGTCTTATGTTTGCAGGCATGGCAGCATTTTTCCTGATGCCAATTTACGGTTGGAAAGTCATGTTTATTGTTGGCTTAATTCCATCTTTACTGGTCATTCCTTTACGGTTTTTCTTGCCTGAGTCACCACGCTGGCTTGCTTCCAAAGGCCGTTTTAAAGAAGCGGATCAAGTCGTCAAAAGTTTTGAAGATGGTGCCATCAAAAGCGGTAAGACTTTGGCTGAACCTGTGGTTAAAGAAATTAACCCGCAAGGCATGGCAAAAACCGATTGGCGCGAGCTGTTCCGTGGCATTTACCGCAAACGTACCTTTACCCTGTGGGGCATGTGGTTTTGCGTATATATGGTGAACAATGCCATGGTGACTTGGCTGCCATCTCTCTACAAACAACACTTTGGTCTGTCGCTGCAAACCAGTTTAGGTTATGGCTGGATTACTTCGGGCGTGGGTGTGATTGCTTCTATTATCTGTGCGTTAATGATTGATAAAGTCGGCCGCCGTCCTTGGTACAGTGCAGCGTTTTTCTTGGCAATCATTCCACTTATGAGCCTCTCGGTTTTAGGCGCAAAATCGGCGATGCAAGTTGTGATTTTAGCAACGCTGAGCTATGCCATTTTGCAAACCATTTCATTCTCTTTATACCTTTACGCTGCTGAACTTTACCCAACTCGCCTACGTGCGATGGGCATTGGTTTTAGTACCGCTTGGTTACGTGCCGGCTCTGCAATTGGACCTGTTATGGTCGGCCTCGTGGTTGGTGGTTACGGCATTCAATATGTGTTTAGTGTGCTTGCGGTTGTGGCGCTCGTTGGTGGCCTAGTGACCTTCTTGTTTGCCATTGAAACCAAAGGCCAAGTACTCGAAAAACTCTCTCCTTAATTCATCCATTTCATAAAAGCTTGCCTAACCTCAGCGTTAGGCAAAGGGCTTATTCATGCTTAAAAAAGGAATTTAAAATGAATAAATATTTGCTATGGGGCTGTATTGGTTTAGGCAGCGTGAGCAACGCTTATGCAGAGCTTCCTCAAGAATTTGGCAAGTTAGAATTAAAACTTAACACCCGTTACTGGAACGATGAAGGCACTGCCCACCCTACGCTTGCCAACCCTTCACCTTCGTCAAGTGAATATGAACAAAGTGCTTTAGGGCTTGAGTTAAATTATCAGTCACCTTACTTGTGGGACTGGCTTGGAGTAGATGGTTCACTCTATGCAGTCACCAAGTTATTTGACTCTGGCAAGCCGAGCGCTCAGCTTTTAGAGGTCGAAAATAACGGCAAGCTTGACCAAAACTTTGCAACTTTAGGGCAGCTCTACATCAAAGCAAAACTGGGTGATAAAGGTGAAATTAAGTTAGGCCGCCAGTTACAAGATTCGCTCTTGCTTAAAAGCACCAATAACCGTGCGATGCCCGATACTTTTTCGGGTACGAGTGGTCAGTTTCAACTGAATGATCAGCTACAGACTTACATGGCTTACTATAATCGCTGGAAACCGCGCAGCATGGACTCTTTTGAAAAACTGGTGACTGAAAATGACGAGCGCATTGATTATGTCGGTTTGCTTGGTGCCAAATATCAGTACAAAAACTGGAGCGTGAATGCCGAATATTTAAATAGCAAAGATTATTTAAAAAAGTACGGGGCGATTGCTCAATATAAATTGCCCTTGCATGGCTTGGTGTGGACATTTAACACAGGTGCTTTTTTCTCGCGTGATGATGGCAAGCTGTTTAAATGCGGTGCCGAAACCGAGCTGGACTGTGTCAAAGGCCAAGACATTAACAACCGTGGGAATGGCTATTTTATAGATGTAAATGTGGCTAAGAATAATATTGAAGGTGGCATTGCCGTTTCAAAGTTTGATGGTTTTTGGATTGAAGATAACTTTGCCGTTCACTCCGCCCGCAACTCGGTTTTGACGCAAGACCACGGTACTAACCCGTTTCCGACCTCTGCGACCATTGGCCCTGACTTTACCAATAACGATGAAACCGCCGTTGCCCTTCGCCTGAAATATAACTGGAAAGACTACGTGAAAGGTTTAAAAACCGAAGCGAAGTATATTTATGGCTTTGGCGCTCACCAAAGTAACATCAGCAGTGATATTGAGGGTAAAGAGCGTTACTTTGACTTTACGGTGAGTTATGCCTTGCCGTGGGTAAAAAACTTAGATGTGCGTTATTCATTTTTGCATTATGAGTCGAAGTTTGAAAATGCAAACCTAGGTGAAAAAATAAATGGCATATCTCGGAAAGATTGGGACCAGCACCGCGTATTTATTAATTACCGTTATACATTTTAAGCACAGGCTAAACGTTTAGTTTAGCTTGGCTTTGTTGCACAAAGATTTAAAAGTTAAGACTTCTCATATCTACTCAAATTTAAGTGACAACTCGGGTATGTGGTCTGCCTAAGTCCGTAAATTTATTTAATACTGCCATACGTGCATGAATCTCATTGACTTGGCTTTGAAAATTTCTCGCACTGAGTTTATCCCCTAATAATTTGATGCAATGCATCTTGGTTTCAACCAAACTTCGCCGATGATAGCCTGACCATTTCTTCCAAATAGTTCTTCCTAAACGTTTAACTGTTCGAAGCAACTCATTGCGTTCTAGCGAGCCCATCTTTTTATCTTTCCATGGCTTCGCATTTTTTCTTGGTGGAATCACTGCATGTGCTTGCCGATCCGCAATGACCTGTCGGCACTGTTTGGTATCATAAGCTCCATCGGTATAGACGGAGTCAACTCTCTCATCTTGTGGAATCTGATCGAGTAAATCACCAAGTACCTGTGAATCACTCACATTGTTGGTTGTGAGCTGAACAGCGCGTATTTGTAAGGTTTTAGCATCTATACCAATATGTAATTTACGCCATTGGCGACGATATTCAGGCTGATGTTTTTTACGCTTCCATTCACCCTCACCTAAGAATTTCAGACCTGTAGAGTCAACGATTAGATATAGTCCATCACAACTTTTTTGATAGCTAATCACAATATCAATATGCTGTTGTCGTCTACAAATTGTAGTGTAGTCTGGCGCTATCCAATTTAACCCACAAAGATGGATGAGACTTTGAACAAAGCCAGTGACCATGCGTAAAGATAATCGAAAGAGAGATTTAATCATTAGGCAGCATTGGATAGCTGCGTCGGAGTAAGTTTGATTTCGTCCTTGTTTGCCTTTTGATGGGGCATACCATTGCGTAGCAGGATCAAACCAAATGGCAATATTTCCACGATTAATGAGAGCTCGGTTATATGAAGACCAATTGGTTGTGCGATAAATTTTTGGTGTCGACTTATTCATTTGAAAATTATATTGTGGAATAAGCCTTTAGAGATAGGTTTGTGCAACAAAGCCGTTTAGCTTTATTATTTTTATTAATTTATAGCTTTAGAGATATTAACTTTTGAGTTTAATTAAAATATAAATTTATATTTAAAATTTTTATAATATTTTATTTAAATTGAATTGACCTGTTAAAAACTTATGATTATTATGGTCCCGCTGGCCTACATTGCCAGTCGGTTTTGACAGACCGCTATACATACAGCGCATCAGATTTGCTCCTTCTGAGGGGGAGATCTGTGTGTAAAAACCACCGTCCCCCTCACGTTGCGGTAGGGCGGAAGGGGGACACCTTCGGGTGTGCTGGTTCTGTATGTCCGGTCTGTCAACCCTCTTTCGTTCTACCACCCTAATCAATTGACGGTGATTTTTGGTGGTAGAGCTCCATAAATTCTAGGAGTTGACCATGCCACTATATATACTTATCCCCTCTCTCTTATAAACTTTTTATTTATTTAAAATTTGGGTTTTCTATTATCTAAATTTTCAAATTTATAAATTATTTTTATTTTAAAATTTAAGTCATTTTATTTTATTGCTTTTATAGGCAGGTTAACTATTGCCTTTAAAAATGATTTTAAAACTTAAAATATAGCGGTTTATTTTTTCTCATTGAGATATCCCCAAATCATCACGAGAATAATATGAAATTTTATAAAACTATTTTAGTTTTAGGCCTCGTTGTCGGCGATTACAGCGTTTCGGGTTGTGACCTCCGCACGCAGCAGGAGTTTGAAAAAATTTGCCTGTCTGGTGGGCATACCCAAGCCAGTTGCGACTGTATTTACCAGCGGCTCGAACAAGTTTATTCGCCTCAGCTCATGCAACGGTTAGAACATGTCAGTTTGCAAAGTCCTGCTCTCCCACAGGACTTTGCCCCTACTTTTTTTAGTGTGATGCGGCGGTGCGATAAAAACGATATGGGCTAAGCATTTGGCTTAGCTCCCTTATCCCTGTGTCGCAATGGTGGATAACTTTAAATCAGCGCAAAAAATTAAAGTTCTATTGTGGCACGGGGGCCTTGGGGGAAATGAATTTAATTATTCATCTATCAGTAATAATACAATTATATTTTTTAAATCTACTTATCAAACTTAATTTAAATCTTTGGGCTTCCATACCTTTAAATTTCTAGGCAATAAAATTAAAGTTAATATATGGTCAAATCTTTCTGATGTAATTTTATACTCTATAACCGAAGCATCTTTATGAGCATATGGAAACCAAATATTAGCTTGTACCTTTTCACCATTTTTTTCTTCTAAAACTAAATTATTACTAGCTAATGATTGCTCAGGTATCTCAATAATATTCTTTTTTGTTTTAAAAAAAGCTCCGTTATTTTTTGCTGACCGGCTCGAAACAGCCCAATTCATAAAACCATCTCTAGAATTAATTAGAATTACGCTTTCTTCTGTAAATTCTAACCACTTTAATATTGCAGCTGTTAAAGAAACCCCATATCTTAATGCACATAAAGATAAGGATTGGATTAACTGTGTTTGATCGATTTGTCTTCTAAAATCATCTATTGGCATAAGCAAATAAGATGAAAATTTATTAGCTTCTGTTTCAATAGAAGCAATATCATAAGTTTGCAAGTCTTCGGCACCACATAAGAACTCATCCTGTATTGTTCTGTGAAGTATGTAATGACCTAACTCATGAGCTTTTGTAAATAAAATTCTTCCTGATGATTCAACTGTTGGATTATATAAAATAGTCCATTGATGGATATTTTTTTAAATAAGGCGCCATCAAATCTTTTTATTGAGACTTCTTTAATTTCAGTAATAGGATCATTCCACTTAAAAATATTAGCAGCTTCTCTTTCTGACTCATTCAAGCTTAATAAAATGAAAATTTAAATACTTCTTTACCAATTAAATTCAAGTTGGTTATATAGCTGAAATGATATTTAATTTCAGCCATATTAAAACTAAGCTTTTGAAAATATTATTTTTTATATTTAATACAATTTGGGTTTAGCTTGTTAATTTTGTTATAGTGAAATTTCAGCATTATCGTGTCACTAGCAGCTTCTTCTAAAACTAGTTGATTATCGGTGATACTTATAATTCTTAATGCTTGCTCGAACTCCCCCTGTTCATTATACAACTCAATTTGATTTTGCTTATTAATTTTAAAGTTCGATTTTTCAATACTATCTACAGTATAAAGACCCGTTTCAAAATCACATTGCACAGGATGTAAAGTAGCTGTATTTCCTGAAAACTCAACTAAGTTGGCAATTCCATTATTAAGCGGATGCATTGCCCATATACCTTGTAAATCTTTGGGAGTGTAGCCAAAGCTATTAGCACTAAACATTGACATGCTGATTAAAAGAAATGAAGTAAGGGATTTTTTTAATAAAGTTAATTTCATATTGATATGACCTAATTTAATCATTTTTGCCTAGGAATTTTAGATATTACAAGATATTTATATAATCTTTATTTCGTTAGCTTTTTAAAGTACTGCACTATTCTAACTTCTATAGATCTTTTCTAAAAATAATAGTTTTTGATTTTGCTCTATTTTTTACACAAAACCTTTTCCTAGTTTTAGGAGAAGTTAAAAATTATCTTCTTATATTGCTTATAACTTGAATTATTTAAATCTTAAAAAGAAAAAACCCCGAAACTTTCGTTTCAGGGCTTTTCACGAATCTTGGTGGGATGGCGTCAATTGAACTGATAAAACAAATAATTGTTTTTTAAAGTTAATTTCAATTCAAAAAATAACAGTGTACACAATAGTGTACAAATTATTTGTTACTAGGGCATTTCTCTGAGTTTAGTTGTCATGCTGGGTGACGAACTCAGGAGTTAAAAACACTCCTTTTAGTGGATCGGATTATGAGGCTCGTTATTTGGCTTCAATAAATTTATTGAGCGCAAAACCATATTTGGTGATTGGATTTTAAATCTTGAATTAACTTAGCCGTTCAAGTGGCTGATTAAGTAGCTTGGTCGCGTTTTAAGTGTGAGCAAGTTATAAAAATCACGAAATACTTTCGATTGCAGATACGTGCATCCAGTCGCGTGTACATTGCCGAAGTTGAGGATTTAGATGGTGGGGGGGTATCCCTATGTTCAGGTTATTTGCAGAAGTAAACCGCCCGAATAATCGCACTGTAGTTCTATTGGGATTTTAAGCCTTAAAAACATATTTGAAGCATCCCTCTCGCGCGCGCGTGTTTGTTGCAAAACGCGATTTTGCGCTTTGTTGAATACCGTTGCTCAATTTTGAGCTTTGCTTTTAAAACATGGATTAGCCAACGCAATTTTGCGCTCACCTTTGGTTTCAAATGTTAATCCGGCATTGGACGCACCTAAAACCCGATAAAACCTTATCAATTCTTATCATTTGCTCTTAATAAAACGTAATCTTTTATCTAGGTAGCTACTACGAATTTCTCGTAGTAAGGCACTGTATTTAAAACGTGGAATTGTTTTTTAACTTTCGCCAGTGATGAAGCTTTATAGACATGTTTCCCTTGATGTACCTTGATGAAATGAGATTCCTTAAAATAGCGATAAACCTTGTTGTATATAGCTTCAAGGTCATTTTAATGGTCTTTCTACTGGTGTCCTATCAAGGATAGCTGAATAAACGTTGTAAAGAATAATTTAAGGCCGTTTTGTTTTACGTAGTTTTACGAAATCAATTTCATTAAATTCCTGTATGCCTTGCTATGACTGGCATAGATGGCATTTTTCATAAATACGCCGTAAAGCAAAAATTAATTAGATGAAATAAGCCATTCACGTTGATGGAATAGAAAACTATCCATGTTTTTAGGCATGTTTTTTAATTGATTACTGGGGAATATTGCATGCTCCTAGAACGACAAATCCGCTTTACTTGTTGGACGTAGTTGGACAAAACAAGGTTCTATTTGAATCGCTATACTCCCTATATAGCTTAGATTTGAGTTGGTTTTTTAAGGGCTTTTTAGTTTGCCTTGTCCAACAAGATTTAAGGCTATTTTGTGATACGTAATGCTATAGATTAAGAGATATAGAAATCTCCCTATTAGATTTCAAATCTATAAGGGTGAATTTCCGATTCAACAATCTAAATTTGTTATACGTAGTTATACGGATTTACCTTGACGTACATTGACGAAATATCACTTTTAAAACTTTACTAAAATTGACTGTGCTTCATTATTGATAAGGCCTTTAGCTGAATAGGCAGGCTGTTTTAAATATCGGTCTGTCAAGGTAAATTGCTTGTATCTTGTATAACAAGATTTAATCTCTTTTTTCCTATCTTGCTGTACGTAGCTGTACGGATTTACTTGGACGTACTTGGACAAAACTTCATTTTATAGCCCTCTCTAAAATCCCCTTGATGCTCGGTCTATAAGGCTTTCCACTAAATTTGGATGTGGTTTAAAAGATAAAGTTGTCCAAGTAAATTGCACCTGTCTTGTACAACAAAATACATGGCTATTTTTACCATTATTTTTAGACGGATTGGTGGAAATGGCACACAACTTGAAGCAATTTAAAATGTGGCCAAGTTTTGCTAGACGTAGCTAGACGAAATCATTTTTTAGGTTGACAGAACGGGGATTTATCAAAATTAGCTAAAGCCTTGCTATACATGGGTTTGATTGAAATTTAAAGTCTAATTACTACCAAAGGCCGTCTATCTAAATTTAAATAGCCACACTTTTTATCGCTAAAATTGTCACTTGTTTACACTTTAAAAGTGGCATTTAGAGGGAAAATTCTAGTTTCACAATTTGGTTACATCATATTTTAATTTTCAAATAGTGGATTTCTCTTTTTATAAATACTGATCTATAAAAAAGCCCTTTCAGGGCTTTTTTATTTCTAGACAATACTACTTTGATAAAAAAGGTATGCCGTATACACACCTAATGCAACACAAATAATAATCGCCACATAAATGTAAGACATTACTCTATCGAACTTATCATTTACTTCACCTTTTATTTTTCTAATTTCTGCATCTACATCTTCAAATTTTTTTTCTAATTCATCAAAAATATCTAAATACTCTTCTTTCACTTGATTAAGTGTATTACGTTGCCCATGTACATTAAGAATCATAATAAATATCATTGATAAAACGGTCATTAATACAATGAAGTTTTTGGTATATATAAAACTACTAATAGTTTTCATGGTAGTCATTTGGGCTGTAGCGAACCAAATACCTGCTGGTATTGCAAACATTTTTGTAGCGACAGAATCGAAAGTATCATTCAATTTTTTGATGTATTCAGTTTTCTTTTCTTTATACTCTTTTCTCACCTTATCAAAGGTATAATCCTCTACATAGCTTTGATAACTATGATTGATATTCGTAATCAAGGGATTCAAGTTACGAATAAGATAGCTAAATCTAACATCTTCAATTTCGTCTTTAACAAAAGACGTTAATTCTTTGCACATCAGATTAATAATAGCCTCTCGGTGCATATCTTGATGTTTGAACTTACCTAAGCTTTTAGTATCAATCGGATAATTTAAATCATCTTCACAAGCTTTAATTTTAAACTTATAACTACGATTATAAAAAATACAATCTTTGTCTGCATTAGACTCCTCAGACAAAAATTTAATGAATGAATATAGTTCACCCATGGCAAGATAATTTTTATATTTACTATCACTAGAGTCAATATCAAAATAATCTTCGACATCTGTTAAAAAAATTTTCTTTATAGGATTCTTTATATAATGTTCGTATTTAAGAACTGTATTCCAGCTATCACAAACAATGAAATCGTGTCCCAAATTAATATTAGTTTTATTTAATTTAACTTCAAAAATGTATTTACTATTAAATTGACTGCTTTGAATTCTCTCTAAATCTACGCCTGATCCACGTTGCTTCCCTTCAACTTTTACATCAAGGCTGCCAGCAGCCAATGAGTATGCATTTAAAGCTTTTAGAGAAGCAAGTTTGTCTGCATCTAGTTCCATCCAGCTTACAAATTGGTCACAACTTTCCTGTCTGTCTTGCATAGACAGAAAGATGTCACGATAAATTTGTACTGGATTCATAGTCATTTCTATTCATCTGAATTGCTTGCTGTTGTAGCTGCTTTAAGTTCTGCTACCAAACTATCCGACAGTAATGAGCTGTCGATCTTGAGTATATCATTTTCAAATTTAATTTTATCGTTCAGCAAAGCTTTTGCAAAAGTAATTGAAAGGTCCTTTCGGCTACTACTAAATTTCTTAAATCCCTTTAATTCTGTTTTACTTATTTGCAAAATTCCTGACAAATTATGCCCTTCGCTTGCATATTCAAAAAACTCATCACTATCAGCAGGAAAAACATGTTTTGCTACATTCGACAAAACAACATCGTCACCTTTGGTTATACAATCATTAATATATGAGTGGGCTAAAGCAAGATAGTCATCTGCAGCAGTTTGGGATAGTTTAAGTTTCTCAGTAGCAAAGGATTCAATAGCTTCTTTTAATTTCTTTGTTTCTTCATTTGCAGCTTGTTTATCGACTTCACAACCAATAAATTTTTGAAAATAATCAGTTACCTGTTCTGACTGACCATTTTTAAAACGAATATATCGTTCCGAAAACTCATCACGCCACTCTGTAATATTGATTGTTGCCCCCAAATGCAATTTATCTAGATCCAGAATTTCTTTGGCAATAAAATTAAGATCAGGATTAATGTCAGTCGCATTCGATTTATTAATTACAGCAACTGCTAACTTGGTATGTTCATCACCTTTAAACTCAAAAAAAACAAGAAAACCACCAGTAATACTTTTATTTTCAACAAGAAAAGTTTTAAAGTATTCTGCCAACTCTCTTGTCATTTCAACAAAGTCTAGACAATTTTCACCAGAATAAAAATTATCTAACCCTTGTTCAAAGGCTGGTTTCTTTTCTGTATCATTCCCAATAGAAAACTGTCCTACCATTAAACTAGAACTAGAAAAAAGTTTTAATAATTTTGCTGCTAATTCACCATTTAATGATCTTAAATCATTCTCTGTATCTTTGATCTTAGCAATTAATGTTTCTGTACTTTTTTTTTCTTCTTTAACGCGTCGAATTTCGTGAACAATAATATGTTGGATAGACATGATACATCTCTAGAGTAAATAATTAGATTCAGTGAAAGTTCTTTAAATCAATAGATGGAATAACCCCCCTACCCTATAGGGAATTCAGCCATAGGTATTACATGCTTTAATAGAAACTCGATATATCTTTAGATGTTCAACCATTCATGAGCCCCCTCATATGTTTGATCTTAAATAATTCTTATAAGGCCTCTTTAAAGGAGTACTCCAATATTCTTCAGAAGCTATAAAGCCCATTCACTAGGGCTAAATAAGGTTTAACACTATAAGAGTGTTAACTTTTTATCCTATTGTATTCACTTGTGAATATATTTCAATTAGTGAATACAAAAATATGAACTAATATGCACCAATATGGTCTAATAAAAATAATCCAAACAATTGCAATACATCCGCCCGAATCTCTGTTACCTCTCGATCTATGCCATTTTTAGTCTTTCCACTTCCCAGTACACAATGAACCCTCAATATATGCCTTACTGCCATTCTTGAGATATTTGCTAAACGTCCGTTGCTGCTGATTCTGTGCCATTAAAGTTATCTCTTTTTGTTATACATGGTCATACAAAATTAAAAAATGAATGGAAAAATTTAGTCAGCCTTCAAAGGAGAATTTAAAGACATTTACTCTTACGTAGTCTTACGAGATAGTATTTGCCAAAAAAGTCGTAAAGCTTGTGCTATATAGGTTAGAACCTATTTCACCTTTGTTCAAAGATAAAGTTGCTTTCTGTAGGGGGCGTCAAGGTAAATTGAAGATAGGCTGTCTAGCAAAATCATACAGTGTTTTTACACCATTTAAGATGAATTTAGGTTGACGTAGGTTGACAGAATGGGGATTTATCAAAAAGGGCTAAAGCCTTTCTATACATAGGTTTGAGTGGTACTTATTGCCTAATTTCTATCGTATGCCGTCAACCTAAATTCAAGGTGCCTGAAACTTAATTATTCAATAGCCTTTAATCAGACACTATTAATCGAAGATAGGTAAACTCCCTTTAAAAAAAGGGAATTCAAAAAGTGCTATTTCTCTTATTTCTTGTGCCAAAGCATCATCGCCATCGCTATGATTCCCAACATTTAAGTAATAATTTTTCCCATTGCAATGATGGTAAATAATCCACTCACCAGTTAACTTTCCATCATTAATTCTATCTATATATTGCTTCCCAGAACACAAGTATCCTAAGGCTTCAATTCTTTTATCCTGAGGAATTTCAGAGTTATTGAATATATCGCAAAATTCTTTAAAAAAAGTATTATTGAATATCTTCTGCTGCTTATTATTCAATCCCATCTGCTGCTTAATATTCATTGCCATAGATTTAAGCCCGACCTGCTCATAATGCTTATGCCATAACCCTTCTAGGGGCTGTTTAATGAATTTCGTTGCAGGCTTCATTCGTTTATAATTTTTACTTGGTTTTTCTAATTCCCTAATTTCATTAATAATACTATCTAGGTGAGCTCCACACATAAATGCATATAACATTTTTATGATAAAAACAGTTGTGAATCTTGATTCTGTAATTATTTCTAAATTGCTCATTAATAGCCAATTGAAAAAAAAATGAACCTCTTGCGGCAGGTTTTCATTATTAGTTTTTAAATTTTCATAAATTTTTTCTATTTTGCCCATAGATACCTTCTAAGTGATTTTCTTAATTTGCTATTTGTTGATTTTGTTTGGAGGGTTAATTTTCTCTTTTACTAATAGCTCTAGCATAAGCACTATTAATCTCATCCGCAGAATAACGGCGATTCAAGATATCTTGCTGGATACTTGTTGGTAGGCTCAATACATCCGCCCTTTTCCCATCAATCATGTTCTGATTTGCTTTACGGATAGGGGCAAGGCTCACACTTCTAAAAAATGCTTTCATTATTGATACTCAAAGAACATCAATTGATTAGATGGATTTGCGACATCAAAATATTGATCTACACGCTCGTCTTTAAACTCATATTTACTCCAAACAAGCCCCGCATAGAAGTCTATGAATTGAAGTTCTTTCGTTACTCGGCTATCGAATGGTTTAACATTCAAAGTTTCATTTAGAACATCATCTAATTGCGAACGCTCTGCAATCATCTGTTTTAAATATATTTCTAAATTCCAGCCTACATTGACTTTTTCACATCGAGAATCAGGAATGAAGTCTATATGCTTATGATTGCATAAATGGTTTAAGAGCATATTTTTAACCATATAGTTATATAGGGCATTAGGGTCATTTCTTAATTTTGTTTTTACCCGTTTTTTGTTTACGGTTATGGATAGCAATTTTATATCTGGGTGGTTTGAATGCAATTTGATAATTTGTTGAACAAATTGTTCTTTTTCTTTTGAGCTAAGATCATATGATTTTAATTCATTATTGAGAGGGCGTTTTCTAGCTTTATAAAATCCAGTCACAATTCGATTAAGATGCTTTGTCTTATCTCTTGGGCAAATCACACATGCTATTGTGAGAGTTCTACTTGACCCACCTTTCCCGTATGGGGCTGTAAAAGTCCAACCTAAATCACCGCTTTCATCTAAATAGATGGCAATCATATAATCCCCAGAAAGACAAAAAGCCCACGAATGGGCTTTAAGATACGGCGTGTAACCTAGTATTGGCGAACTTACAGAACGCTTACGATCATAACGGCATTTATCGCAATTGCTCTAGGCTGATTATTTATAACATCTCCGTTACTACAAGCATATTATTAATCATATGGGGCTTATTTGCAATTGGATGATACAAAAATATGCACTGATATAGACTAATACGGACTTATACGGACTAATCAAAGCAACTGCAACACATCTGCCCTAATCTCTGTTACTTACCAATCTGGTGCTTAAGTACAATATTAATATCCAAATACAATTTTTCTCGTGAGAATTTCTCTAATCCGGAGCTAACCAAGCATTCAATGGACCCACATACTTGTTGATTCCATATGCAAATGATTCTTGTTGATAAGGTGCTCCTTGATAGAGAATATAATCATTTGTTACTTCCAACTCTTTATAAACTTTATTATCTGTAGCACAACTATACAATAGAGCTATACCAATTTCTTTACCAAGCTTTGATGCTCTTACTGTTATATATCCACCAGATTTAACAGGTTGCCCAAAAGAATGACATTGCCATCCATTATCTCTAAGTCTTTTAACTATTTCATCATTCATTTTAGTTGATAAAGTTGCAGAGCGACCTAACCAACCATCATCTGAAGCTGTTGGGTTGAAAGGTAAGCACCCATCGATTTGTAATTGCTGCAAAAGAGTATTTTTGATGACTTGTAAATTTAAGCAAGCAAAAACATCGTTACGAAAAGATTCTGATCTTATATCTGGAGTTGGTGGGAAAATTGATAACTTAGACTCTTTCATGGCAAAACATTCAATAAATGCCAATGCTTGAATTAGACCCATGGCGCGAAAAAAATTAGACTGATTTTGCCAAATTTCAGATTTAGCATGAGCAAAAAAATGTCGATTAAATCCTGAAGTATTTTGGTAGTTTTCGGTATTCTCATAAAAACTATTTTTAAGCCAATTACCTATTAGTTCAATAATTCTAATACGCACATTCATTACTTTCAGCACATCATCTTGAACATACTCTTCGGGAATCCAATCTGCACCTAATATATGATCATGTTTTATATTGTGTTTAGCACGTTTTATGCATCGATCAACTTTAGTTTTTAAATCAAGATTCTCAAAGGAATCCTCAATGATAGTATTTAAAATATCTTCGATCATCGGAATTAAGGATGCTATAGAAGCTACTCTCATTCCGCTATAAAAAGCTAAAATTGATTCTTTAATTAATGGTACATGCTTTGATATAGCTATTGAGTCTGAAAAAGTTTGTACAGTGATGGGAATAATGTTGGAGAAATTATATACAGTCGGGAAAAACTCTTGAAAACGTTTTTGTAACTCCTCTTTAGGCAAAAACTCGTGGTAACCAATTTTCAAATTAGCTACTTTAAAGCCTTCACCTATTTGTTCTCGATTCATAAAGACTGGTGGGAACCAGTCTACTTTAGCCCAGAATTCTTCTTGTTTTTGGAATGGTATAATATTGTTCTGATAAATTTGAATTTCTGATAGTTTCTGTCGAGGTAATAAAGCCGTTACATTGTTTACAATTGAAATCTTAATTGCTGGAATGCTTTGGTTAAAACCAAAAGTACATTCTTCAATCTCAATAATCTCTATCCCCCTTTTTATACAACATATACGCATCTCATCAAGGGTAACCGTTGACATTCTATTTTGATTGTTAAATTTACACCAAATTCCCTTAACTTTTCTTAATTGCTGTTCTGACATAACTAACCTTGATATAAAAGTTGAGTTTATTAATTTAAGCTAAACCTACTAATTGAATTTAAGAATAGCACTTCAACTTTACCCCCTTAACTTTCATTTGTAAGAAATTAGCCTGCCCCTTCCCTTAATATAAACCTTACGGCCTTTGGCAACACTCTTTAAACGATTGTTGATACAGATTTATGCTATTAGCCTCTTTACGCTCACCTGTGGTCTTGTCTTTCCAAAACTCAGTAGTTGCAACGCTGAATGTCGTAACGCTGCCACCGTTGGAAAATTGTTTAGTTTCAGGGTTAAGACCTAACACACCCATGACAGTAACTTTCTTTACGTTTGGCATTGTTCAATCTCTTAATATGCTTGTACTTGTATATGTGTAATTTTAGGTGGACATGGTGGACAAAGTGGACATTCACTTCTATATACATGATTTTAAATAATTAAATCTGTCCACCCATAGGAAAAACAACATATAAAAAAAGTGGACATTAAAATCATAGTAGGTGGACAAGATATATTTACCTTGAATCATGTCCACCTTATGTCCACCTATTAAAATATGTATATTTATATAAAGTGGACATAATAATATCTATATATAGCAATACATTAACTATAAATATTTTCTTTATGTCCACTATGTCCACATCGTCCACCCTATAAAATCTATTTTCAGATTTCACTATCTGAGTTCTGCATGGCCTCAGTGCTAAAGTGCATCATTCTCGGCCGTGTGCCGTCAGGTAGATTGACGCTAGACTTTTTCACATATAGTTTCTTGCCTCCCTCGATAAACTCTTTAATCCAGCCATGTTTGATTAAGACTTTTTTAACATTCGCCTCGTTCATGCCTATGCACATTTCCTTTTTAAACATGGTCGGCGATACAAGATAGACTTTATCATCAGGATCGTAATACCCAACGCGGTTATGAGTGCGCGGACGGATTACTTCGCCGTCTGCCTGTCTGATTACAGTTAAGTCTTCAAAACGGCTCGTTCCGTTGGATTCAAAAAAGGCTTTGATATGTTCAAGAATCTTTGTTTCTTCCATATTCTCGCCACCGCCTAGACTATTTAGCCAAGTATTAAAGCATTGCGCTACGGCTTCAAATGCGCGTCCTTGCTGCCACTCTGTAATGCCTGCCAGCGTTGCCAGCTCTCCAGCCACCGCCACCAATGCAAAACGGCGTAAAACGCGGTTAGCTTGTCCGTTCTTTGCTTGGGTGTGCTGCTCAATAAAGCTGTCTAGTAATTTCTGGGCCTGCTGCATTACTACATCTTTATCACTGGTCAGATACTCAAGCCATTTGATGCCTGCATATCCGTAATGCTTCGCAGCAAGCTCATTAATGCGGTTGCCCAAGTCGCTTGAATTGCTGCCATAGTTGACACATTCAAATACGCCGTATCCTTTGCCTGCATCACTAGGGATATGGGCGAACCTAAGCAATAAACCTGCATCTAGCTCGATACCGCCACGCCGTAAATGTTCCTCGAGGGTGACTTCGCCAGTGGACGTATACATCAAGTTGAATTGCTTAGAATCCCTATTTTTGCCTGTCTTGCTGCTTCGTGATTTACCTTGCCCACCAGTAAGCATATAAACAATATCCGACACGGCCTTAGGGGGCGCCTGTCGCAATTCATCAAGATTTAGAAAGCTATCGTTTCTTAATTCGGCTTCGTTCTCCAGGGCATTGTCTGTGGTGCGCCATTGTTTCGATACTTCTCTAGGATTGCCCCACACGCTACACGCTGCTTTTGTAATGGTACTTTTTCCATCGGTAGATGAGCCATAGATATGAAAGCCACCACTCTCTAAGTTTAATGGCGCAACCAATTGTCCCGAAAATGCACAAGAAAACGCCAGTACACCCAGTGCATGGGGCTCTATCAAGCGGCTTAGTTCTTGCCATCCTGCAAGGCTGCCATGCACGGCGTAGGGGTTTTTCATTTCACTATTAAATAAAAGTTCTTCTCCGCTAGAATCGCCATATGTTTTGCTTGGCGTAACGTATGAATGACCATGCCATCCGGTACGGTCAACACATCGAAAACGCTTTTCTATTGGATAGTCCTGAATGTAGTTAATAAATACATTCTTCTTATTTGGTTGTCGTGGTGGCATTAATCCATGATTGGCAATGATCTTTAATGCTTCTTGTGCTTCACCCATGAAATGCTCATAGGGAATGAGTAACGTATGCTGAACATTGTCTTTATCATTAAACTGAATTACACGCTTCCAGTTATTATTATTCAAGCTTCTGGCTTCACCTAATATAATTGCTGAATCAGATATTCTGGTTCTAGTACGTTTAATACCGCCTTCTCCATCATCATGTTCCTTCACTAGATATAAGCCATCCATAAGGATATTTAAATATTCGCCTTCCTTGATCTTAAATGGTTTAGCTAAGTGTCCTTTTGCCAGGCTCTTGGCTTGATCTATCGCCACCTTAATCATGCTGTCTAGCTCATCTTGAAGCATAGCAATGTTTGGAGGTTCAGGAATAAATGCCATTTTGACATCCATACCACTGTAACGCCGTTGTATAGCATCTTGCTGATGGACTGGGGCTATCACACATAGATCAGCATGTGCTTGCATCAATGTCTTGAGGGTATAAGCATTAATCTTATCTGATTGATACGGTGCATAGATTGGATACGCTGTTTTAAATGCAAGATGAATGTCATCCGTCACAATCAAAGGTAATTCATTCAACTTTGACCGGTTGAAATACAAACCGCCATGGCCGAAAACAATATCCTTAAAACCTTTAATAGTTGGGTTAGTGAATACTGCACCTGTAGGCTGTAAATGCTCGTTGTATAGATCAAATACGGCTAAACCATATAGGGCATTATCATCAGCTTCTCCATATTGGGTGGCTTTCTCAATCACTGAACGGCGGATTTCTACAGGACAACCACCCACCATTTCAGCCATTGCACCGTGTAGTGGATTATTGTTAAATAATGGGACTGTATGTTCTTCAAGTGCTTCAATTATTGAATGACTTGCACCATTGCCCACTTCCTCCAGTGGGCTTTGTTGTGTTTGCGGGGTAATATTTGAAATGCTGCCCTCAAACATATCAGGCTTGGTATCCCAAGCGGGTTTAATGTTCATTGTCCCCCCTCCTTACCCATGCCATTCTTTTTTATATTTCTCTGCCTGCTCTGCATGATAGCTGTGACGTTTTTCGGCAATATACTGGTACATATCAATGACATTTTCCAAAGCATAAAAGCCCAAAACATCCTTACCACCAAGTTCGGCTTTTATTTCTTTTAAACGATTTTTAATATCTGAAATTGCTACTTCCATCCAGTTCATATCAAATTCAGCTAATGATTGAATGTCCCATAAATCGCCTGCATCATAAGTTTTAGGCGTGTTTTTAGCGTTTTGGTTATTCATAGTAATTACACTCCCCATACTTTTTTAAGCATTAAAGAAATGCGTTTAACCAATCCCTGCTTTTGTGCAAATTCTGCTGACTGGATACGCTGGCGTGTAATTTGATGGATATTTTTAGGCATGATTAATGCGCTCCTTCGTTTTTTAAAAGAGCTTTGCCATTCACGACCAAATGAGGGTGGCAAAGCTGAAAAGGGTTGGTCGACAGGGAACAAAGGAAACCTGCACACCCGAAGGTGTCCCTCTCCAGCTTCGCCATAGAGATATGCGAACGCATAGAGATATTACGCACAAAAAAAGCCCGATAAGCGGACTGTGCGCCTTTGTTACATTTATAGCCGACCAAAGCTAACTTTGAGATTTTGCTCAAAGCCCGATTAATATAACCATACTTGGGCATGTTGGCAATATCGAATAATTCATTTTTCATTATTGGCCCTTACTGCACACGGTTGATATGAATATTTGAATCAATCAAAACGCCGTCATTTGATAATCCGACTTGCTGGCGGTTATCCATCATCTGCAATAAACACTGTTCTGCTTCTTCAAAGCTAATGCCGAAATGCTTTGCAATGTCCTCTAACTGGTACATGGGTTCGCCGTCATCCGTATAACCGCTTGGGGGTGGCAATAGATTTAATTCCTTTGCCTTTTGGTGCATTTCCGCTTTGATATGCTCAGGCGTGTAGTGCATTGTCAAAATGAGGGCCTGCTCAGTGATGGGGTGATGTTCCCCATACTGGGCCAGCATTGCTTTGTAATGGTCAAAGGCTTTGAAAAATTCAGGGTTTACATACTTATTCATGGTGTAACCCATCAAAAGCAATCTGTAAATTTGCTTTGCATGTTTGGATACGCTTGGCGTTTAAATGCTTTTCATATTTACGGCGGTGCATACCTAAACTATGAAATGTACCTTTATCCTTAGATACTTTCTCTTGCATACATAAACGGTTCAATTCTTCATAAGCTGACTGTCTAGCAGAATATGAACCGGTTTTTCTAATTGACGGCAATACCTCAGCAAATACCCAATTTTGGAAATTCAACGCTTCGGTTTTATTAGATCGAAAGATGATGCGATATAAATTCGGCTCATTAATAAATTTGAGTTTTTGAATACCGCCATTTGTAGGGGTGTGGTAATCCGCCACACCCTTTGAATCTAATGCACCATTTCGCTTAGGGGTTTCGTTTTTAACGTCCCCCCTTTGAATCTGTAATAAATCAGATGATCTTGAAATGTCCAAAGCCTTACATACATCGGTTAAACAAAACCACGGTTCTTGATTATCATCTAGGACAATACGAACGGATCTGGATTTAAAATCGAAATGGGTTACGGCGTTCATGCTGTCACCTCTTTTAATTCGTATCGGGCATGAGTGCCTTTGCTGTTTAGGTTTGGCTCTTGGTGGGTCACAATGTTATGACCTAATAGGCGTAAACGCTGAATAACAGCACTTAGGCGGTAACAATCGCATAACTCTATGGCTTCAGCTTGGCTTAGGGTCTTGCCTTGTTTGAGATAATCTAGGATGACAGTTTGATGGTTCATGGTTATGCCTCTATAGCTGCAAGGCTTTGTTTTTGGTTGTTATGCCACTCTACAAGCTCGGCATAGTCGAAATAGACTGGAGCCTGTTTGGTATTACCTATTTTTATTGCTTTCGGGAAAGTTTCATCTGTGCGCTGAATGTGGCGCAATGATTCACGACTTATATCCAGTAGTTCACAAGCAGTTTTGAATTGAACGCGGATTGGTTTAATAGTCATAAAAAAGCCCATATACAAAAGAATATGGGTTTAGTATGGGTTTTATTTTGTTATTAAAAAATATAAATTAGTCACCTAAATATATGAATTTAAACAACTAAAATATTAATTAGTCGGACAAAAATATTATTTTTCTTCGCAAATTATCACTATAGCTAAAAAAGTATTATTTTAATAAGATGTAATTATTACTTTGATAAAAGAAAATATTATTTTTGTTCTTGAGAAAGTATTTTTTTCATAGCTGTGCTGGCCTCATCTTTGGCCGTAGTTCTAACTTTTATCAGATTTGAAAAGTGTATAGCGTTGGTCGGTGTATTTTGTACACCGTAGTGCTGTCCATATTCCTCAAGGCAATCGGCAACTCTTTTCTGTTTTGTACCCTCAAATCTGCCAACTGTATTTAAATCATGATGTATTCTTAGAAGCAAGGCGTATGCTGGGATATAGTTCGGATTACTTGGATTTAAGAGATAGGTATTATTAATATCCTTTTCTTGCTGGATAGGTAGCTCTAGTGCAGGACTTTGACCAATCATACTTATTAAATAGGCGCATTGCTTTTTATAAAAATTATCATCATATTCATGGCAGTTTTTGGCAATATAAGCACGGCTATTATTAATCAAGGCATCGCCAATATCTAAGCCAAGCTCCTTCAAGCTCATTAATATTACATACCTAGAAAAGCCTACGTAATCACTAAAAGGGTCGCAATCTTCGCCACTAGCAATAAGCGACAACGCTTCAATTGGGCAGTTATAAAAATCATTATCGCTATGTTCGTATTCGACAAGTGTATATTCATTTTTAAGGACTAGCTTTTTGGCTGCATTCAAAATTTGTTTATTGTTTATAAGCCATTGCGCGGACTTTTCTAAGGTAGTTTTTTCAAGGTCGGCAAAAATTTCTAGCAACTCATTAACTGAAATAAATTGCTTTGGAATATTATCCAAATCTTCATTAGCACCAATCAAAACCGCCTCCCAAGCATCCCCCAAAGTAGCTAGGTAAACAAGTTGGGGACTTGCTTGTCGGCTGGCCTGCCTATACCTAGTAATCTAAATATAAACGATATTTACCTATATTTGTGCATTTATTGGCTAATAGTTCGCCATATATTGTCATTTAGCCTTTTTAAACTGAATAATCCTTTGATCTGCAATTTCTTCTAAATGATTCGCATACCATTGCAGCATGATTTTTCTATCATCTAAATATTGAGCCTTGTTATATACGCCTGCCACGCCATCCTTTACGTGTGCCAGTGCTGCTTCAATATGACGTTCATCAAAACCACGATTGTTTAACAAGGTGCTGGCAATGTGCCTAAATCCGTGCGGTGTTTGTCTACCTTCATACCCCATACGGCGCAAGGCCATAATAAAAACTGTGTCCGACTTTGGCTTGCTCTTGTCTGATCTGCTCGGAAATAAATACTCAGAATTGGTTTCGTAAGTTTTTAACTCATTTAGTATGGCAATAGCTTGCCTAGGTAAAGGCACTACATGCTCACGGCGTTTCTTCATGCGCTCGGCTGGTATATTCCATATCCCTTGATTCAAGTCGAACTCCTGCCACTTGGCTTCCCTTAGCTCGGTAGGTCGACAGAACAACATGGCCAAAAGCTGCAAGCCCATCCGAACGTCCATAGTTGGGTAGCTATTAATGGCCCTCAATAGTGCTGGTAACTCCTGTTCACTCACATGTGACATATTTTGTTTTACGCCCTGCTGTAGGAACTTTTGCAGCCCCTCTAATGGGTTGTAATCAATACGGCCTGTCACCTTTGCAAAATCGTATATATCACGACACATGGCCCGAACTCGGTTTACCTGTTCATATATTCCTTGATGTTGCTGAATACCTTTTAAATGATTCATCCATTCAATCGGCTTAATGCTGGTGTACAAGCGTTTACCAAAAATGGGAAATATATGTTTTTCCAATGCACCCTTATTTCGGGTCATGGTGTCCTTTACCCAAGTATTTGCTTTGGTATCCAGCCATTCACGGGCCAATACTTCAAAGGTGGCATTATTTTGCTCAAGCTCTTGGCGTTTACGTTCTTGCTTGGTAATGATTGGATTATCACCTTGTGATATATCCTTGATTATCTCTCTAGCCTTCTTCCTTGCGCCTGCTCCTGATAATTCAGGATAAGTACCGATACCCAGCCATGACCATTTACCATCTGCTTTTTTATATCTGAATAGCCATGCTTTTTTACCATCAGGCTTTACACGGAAATATAAGCCTTCGCCGTCCAGCTCCCGATATTCTTTTGATTCCGGTTCAAGGTTAGCTAGTACGGTATCTGATAACGGTCTACGTTTGATTTCTGTTCTTTTCATGGCTTGTACACCAGCGAGTTCAACAAAATGTGCAATGTACAAGGCAGTGTACACGGTGCATGTACACTATGGCTAGTTATATTTAGTTATGTTCAGGCAAGAAAAAAGGCCCAATCCCTTTAGAATCAAGCCTTTTCGTTTTAAAACTTGGCATATTTTGCCATGTTTTGTTAGGTATTTGGTGGAGATGGCGGGAGTTGAACCCGCGTCCGCCAGCACTACGCTCGAGAATACTACATGCTTAGATATCGTCTATTGTTTTAACACCAAGTGACCCGACGAACAGGGTACAAGGTGCGATCCTCTAAGTTTGGTATAAAGCCCCGAGGCTTGACTCTATACGGACTTGTGTGCGTGCGCTTCAGTCGGGTTCCCAGACCACAAGTATTCTAGGAAGCGGACAAGCGGCCCTTAGGCAGCTAGAGCGTAAGTTTCGTCGTTTGCGACTATTTAAATGCAAATTTTATTTACGAGAGAAAATGCGCTCTCGGCATGCATCTATGAGTTTCATCACCGGCGTCGAAGCCAATAACATCCCCATGAATGTCTGCACATCATAGCATAACTAAAATAAAATGCTGTGCATTTTATCAACAGTCTGCCACTGATGAACATACTTACATAATTGAGTGCCTTTTGTTTTTTTCAAGGCCCCTCATAAAAAAAGCTGCCAAAAATGACGGCTTTTTTAAGTTTAGCCTATAAAGCACCATTGCCTAACACAATCCCTTCACGGCGTGGGTCTACCCCACCTGCGTATTTACTTTGATTATTTATATTTACTTTCATAATCGTTGAAATACCACTGGTTTGCGCAGTGTTCGATATGCCATGCCCTTTTGCTTTTAAGCCTTCAATTAGGTCAACTAAGGAAAGCTGTACATTCGAGCTATCTACATTGGTGTTTTTGCTATTGGTTGCGCCAAAGTTAACAAGCGAAGTGGCCTGCTGTGCATTTAAGTTCCAGTCCAATGCACCTACCAAAGTTTTAACCACATATTGAATGATGGTACCGCCACCTGGTGAACCTGTTGCCATATAAAATTCATCTGGCGTGGTGCCTTTAAACACTAAGGTTGGCGCCATAGTACTACGTGGGCGTTTGCCGCCTTCTACACGGTTGGCAACTGGTGCCCCAGTGCTGTCATAAGGGTTTGCGCTAAAGTCAGTTAACTGGTTTGACAGCAAGAAACCATCCACCATGTGGAATGAACCCATGCTCGATTCAACAGTCGATGTCATTGAAACCACATTGCCATAGGCATCTACTATCGTGAACTGAGTTGTGCCATGTTCAACAGTGGTATCTACACCTGCCGCTGTATTGAAATTACCTGCTGGTGCTACGCCCATACTTTGGTTCGGGTTAATCAGTGCTGCACGCTGCTTCAAGTAGTTTTTATCAATAAAACTTGGAATACCCTGTGCTGGTAAATCCACAAAGTCGGTATCTGCGACATATTTGTCACGGTCGGCATAGGCCAAACGCTCTGCTTCAGACACTAAATGCACGCCCATCACATCGGGCACACCACCTTCATTTTCAGAATTTTTAGGTGGATAAAGCGACATATCAAAGTTTTCTAAAATACCCAACGTCTGTGCAACTGCAATCCCTCCCGAGGATGGAGGTGGCATGGTACATACATAGTAACGGTCACGGTACGTCGTACAAATCGGGTCGCGTTTTTTCACCTGATAGTTCGATAAATCCTGCAAGGTCATCAAACTTGGGGTAATTGGAGTCCGTGCTGGGTCATCACCCACGGTTTGCCCTGCTTTTGCCACAATGGCTTGCGCAATTGGACCAGTGTGCAGTGCGTTTGCCCCTTGTGAAGCGAGTGCTTCAAGTGTCCTGGCATAGGCTTTATTGGTCATGGTCTCGCCGACTTTACGTGGTGATCCATCTGGGTAGAAATAAGTCGCCATTGCATTTGCATCAAGTGCTAAATTGCTTGCATTACTTGCAATGGCATCTGCCAAACGCCCCGGTATGCGAAAACCGTTATCAGCCAAACCAATCGCTTCACCAAAAAGTTGGTTCCACTTAAGTTTGCCATGCTCTTTTTGTGCTTGTTCCAATAAACGCATCACACCCGGCACACCAATCGAACGACCGCTACGGCGGGCACTTGGTACAGGCGGAGGTGAATTTGGGTCATATATATTTTGGCGAATTAAATAAAATTCGTTGGCTGCAGCAGGTGCGGTTTCACGGCCATCATAAGCCGTGACTTGTTTGGTTTTGGCATCGTAATACATCATAAAACCACTACCGGCGATGGTACTCGACTGTGGCTCGACCAAACCAAGTACGGCTTGTACTGCTACGGCTGCATCAACTGCACTACCGCCTGCTTTTAACACATCGCAACCTGCTTTTACCGCAAGTGGCGTGTTTGCCACCACCATATATTTATCTGCGTATTTAACCGTGTTACCGAGCCTATAACCCGATGCACCCTCTGGCGCGGCAGGGTCACCATTTTGGTTTGAACCGACCACCACGCTTGAACCATCTTGTGCCAGTTTGCTACAACTGGTCGGGTCATTATCTACAATTAAATTGGGAGGGGTTATATTTGAATCATCCTTGGGCTGATCTGATGAGGAGTCATCTCCACATCCTTGTAATAAACCGACTGCTAATAAACTACTGAACAAAAATGAATATCTTTTATTCACGTGATAACTCCAATATATACGCCTGCCTATCCATGCAATTGCCATGCAAGCTTCTTTGTTTTCAGGTCTTCAGTTTTTTAATCTTTGATAAAAATAAAGTTTTAATAATATTAAATGATTGAGGGTGTTTATTTTGTGCCTTGCGTTATGTCTCCTTGCTTGTTATCACACTCTTTTATAACTGATTTGCCCAATTCTGGCATGCTTTATTTCTTTAACTACAAGCAAAATTTCCTATTTATAAACTCGCTCATTTTGTAGTAGACCTAAAAAAAGCACCTCCGAAGAGATGCTTTTTGATGTTTAGTGAGAAGGCATACCACTGACCTGTTTGGGTTTTGGACACAGCCAAATGACCAGCCCTGCAAAGACAAACACGATCGCAAAAAGCAAAAACACATGGTTTGCCGACATGGTAATGGCTTCTTTATCGACAAGGTTTGAAATAATTCCAAGCGTCGAGTCAGCCGTAAAACCATTTTGCAAAAGTGTGTTTTGTACTTCAGTCGTATGTAGGTTTGACACCATTTCACTACGGGCAACTTTGGCGTGGTCGTCCCACACGGTCACCGCAATTGAAGCGCCAATCGCCCCTGCCATGGTTCTTAAGAAGTTCATGAGGCCCGCAGCAGATGCAATTTCTTGCTGGAGTACCGAACCAAGTGCAATGTTAGACAGTGGGATAAAGAAGAACGGTACTGCAAAACCTTGCAGGATTTGTGGCCAAGCCAGTGCCATAAAGTCGGCATCTGTGGTCCAGAATGCCCGCATTAAGGTCACAATACCCAGCAAAATTAAACCAAAGCTCGCCAGCGCACGCGGGTCATGTTTGGTCGAAAGTTTTGCCACAATTGGTGACATGGTCAAACTACCAAAGCCCATGGTTGCAGTTAAATATCCGGCCCACGTCGCGGTATAGGAAAGGTTCATTTGCAGCCACTGCGGAATCAGTACAATACTGCCAAAGAATGCGCCAAAGCCGAGCGACAAAGCCAGTACCGAAATGGCAAAGCCCCTATGCCTAAAGACTTTGACATCCACCACGGGGTGCTTATCGGTGAGTTCCCATATCAGGAACACCACAAAGCCAATGGCGGCAGTTAAAGCTAAAACCACAATGCTGGTGCTGTTAAACCAGTCGCGTTCATGCCCCAAGTCGAGCATAAGCTGTAACGCACCAATCCACAGAATTAACAGACCTAAACCAACAGTGTCGATTCTTAAAGAAATGGTTTCTGTTTCAGCTACTCTTAACAAGCGCATTGCTGCTAATACACAGACAATACCAACCGGTAAGTTAATAAAGAAAATCCAGTGCCAAGACAGGTTGTCACTAATTAGGCCACCCAAAATTGGCCCTAAAATTGGCCCGACGACTGTGGTCATTGCCCATAGGCCCATTGCCTGCGCATGCTTTTCTTGAGGAAAAATACGCATAAGCAAGGTTTGGCTGAGTGGCATAAGTGGACCACCACAAAGACCCTGCCCAATACGGAAAAACACCAACATTTCTAAGGATGTTGCCAAACCGCACAGGAAAGAAAAGACCGTAAAGCCAATTAAACCAAAGATAAAGACCCGCACCGTTCCAAAGCGGCCTGCCAGCCAGCCCGTTAAAGGTACACAAATCGCTTCTGCAACTGCATATGAAGTAACGACCCATGTGCCTTGTGTGCTTGAAACAGCAAGGTTACCGGTAATATGCGGTACAGAGACGTTGGCAATGGTCGTATCAAGTACGACCATAAAGTTCGACAAGGCAATAACAAACGCTGCCAGTAGTAAACGGCCACCGCTTAACTCGGCAAAAGGTGTTTGCGTTTTCATAAGCGTTTACTTCGCAGATAAGTCGACTTTTGCTTCCATCGACAAGCCAACACGTAATGGGTGTTCAGCAAGTTCTTTCGGGTCAAGTGCAATACGAACCGGCAAGCGTTGAACCACTTTAATCCAGTTACCTGTTGCGTTTTGAGCCGGAATTAAGGCAAAGGCAGAGCCTGTACCACCAGAGAAGCCCACCACTTTGCCGTGGTATTCAACATCATCACCATATAAATCTGATGTTAATGTGACTGGCTGACCTGGGCGGACTTTTTTCAACTGACTTTCTTTGAAGTTAGCATCTACATATAAATCGTTAAGCGGCACAATCATCATCATGCTTGTACCCGGTGCAACGCGTTGACCAACTTGAATATTACGACGGGTAATCACACCATCAACTGGTGCACGAATCACGGTACGTTCCAAGTCAAGCTGAGCTTGTTCTACATGCGCTTGTGCAACTTGTACATCCGGAGTCGAGGTTTCGCTTACACCCTGAATTAACGCTTCGTTTGCAGCTAAGGTGCTTTCGGCTGCCTTACGACTAGAAGTCGCTTGTGCAAGGCCGGCTTTAGCAAGCTCTAGCCCTGCTTTAGCAGTTTCAACCGCACTTTGTGCTTTGGTGAGTTCTTCTTTAGACACAGCGCCAGATGCCGCAAGCTGTGCACGGCGGTTCAGTTCTAAAGCAGCTTTGTCATAGTCGGCTTGTGCTTGAGCAACCTGTGCTTTAGCACTGTTAATTTCGTCAGCACGAACCACCACTTGAGAGTTTAAAGAACTACTGTTTGCCGCAGTTTGTTTATATTGGCGTTTTGCTTTGGCAAGTTCTGCCTCGGCTTGTGCCAACGCGATTTTGGCATCACGGTCATCAATACGAACCAGCACATCACCGCGGTGTACTGTTTGAGTATCTTTTACCAAAACCTGAGCGACCTGTCCGCTAACCATTGAGGTAATTTGCGCGGTTTCTGCACCGACATAAGCATTATCCGTACTCACCGAGTGATTTAAAAATAATGCCCAGATTGCATATAAAATAGCGGCGATCAATAAAATCAGCGCAAAGAAACCAAGAAATTTTTTGCGCTTGTTTTGCATGTTGTCATCCGAGGCAGATGTTGTTGGCACTGTTTCTTGTACATTGCTTTGTGCATCAGTCATGGTATGTTCCTAAAGATGAGTTGGCTTTGCCATCAATCTCGCACTACACCTTGTTATAGAGTTTTTATTTTTCTATAAACAAGACATACCGCATTGTCAAAGGAGACAATTTTAACGCTAAAACCTCATGATATGAGAATAAAAAAATATAACTAATGCGTTCGTTCTAATTAAATTAATGTTTATCTCAAAGTTTTTGTGAAATTTTTATCTTTTTTAATATGAAAAAAAGCGCCCTGAGCGCTTTTTAAATGCTTAAAATGCCTAGATTAATAGGCATATGAGGCAATGCCGGCAGCAATCTGTTTATCTTCATCATTGACCATGGTCATGCGCATGGTACAGCCCTTGCGGCCTAAACGTAGGACTTCGGCACGTGCAATAAAATATTTACCACGCCCCGGTGCCAAATAATCTACACGCATATCGACAGTTGCCAAGCGTGTAACCTGTTTAATGGTTTCAGGCAGGGTTTCGGGGGTTGAACGGCGATAGAGATGTTCCATTGCCACAATTCCACCAATGCTATCGAGCAAAGTTGCAGCCACACCACCATGCAAAACCTGAAAAGCCAAATTGCCAATGAGGTCAGGTTGCATTTCAACATAGCCTTCAATGTGCCCATCTACCACACGCATAATCATTCCACTATGCTTAAAAAATGGACAGCTATTAAACGCCTTACACAATTGGTTGAGAACCACATTTAGGTCGGTTTTGGCGCCTAATTGTATGTTCCCCGTCCAATTTTTCTTTTCATCACTCATACGTTGCCTAAATTTAAAAGCATGATAAACACCCATAATTTTGTACAAATCCAGCATTATGGGGCTACAATACAGCAGTCGGTTGACAGTAATGGAATATCCGCCAACCTATCCTAGTGTAATACCGAACATCGAGATTGTTATGACTTATACGTTCAATCGTCCTGCATTTCCAGCTACTCGCATGCGCCGTATCCGTAAAAATGACCAGTTGCGTGCGATGGTCAGCGAAACACAGCTCACTACCAATCACTTGATTTATCCAGTATTTGTATTACCGGGACAAAATCAAACCCAAGATATTCCAAGTATGCCAAACATTCAGCGTTTGTCGGCAGATTTATTACTGAAAAAAGCTGAAAGACTTCTGGAATTAGGCGTATCCAAACTGGCTCTTTTCCCTGTAACACCTCAAGAAGATAAAAGCCTCACCGCAGAAGCTGCATGGCGTGAAGATGGTTTAGTTCAAACCACTTGTCGTTTGCTTAAAAAAGAATTACCAGAAATGGTGCTAATCACCGATGGTGCACTCGACCCATACACGACTCATGGTCAAGACGGCATTATTGATGAAACTGGCTATGTGCTCAATGACGAGACTGTAGAATGCTTGATTAAACAAGCTTTAAGTCACGCAGAAGCAGGTGCCGAAGTAATTGCACCAAGTGACATGATGGATGGCCGTATTGGCGCAATTCGTCAAGCTTTAGAAGCCAATGGTCACATCTATACCAACATCATGGCCTACTCTGCGAAATATGCGTCTAGCTTCTATGGTCCTTTCCGTGATGCTGTTGGCTCTGCATCCAACCTAAAAGGTGGTAATAAATATAACTACCAGATGGATTTTGCCAACCGTGCCGAAGCATTACATGAAATCGCGCTTGATATTCAAGAAGGCGCCGACATGGTAATTGTAAAACCGGGCATGCCATATCTGGATGTGGTACGTGAAGTGAAAGATACCTTTGGTATTCCGACATTCATTTACCAAGTGAGTGGCGAATACGCAATGTTAGCTGGCGCAATTCAAAATGGCTGGTTATCAGACTCAGTGATTTTAGAATCGCTCATGTGCTGCCGCCGCGCTGGTGCAGACGGGATCTGGACTTACTTTGCAGAAACCGCTGCTGAAAAACTCAAGGAAATGAACTAAGTTCGCAGAGAAAGGATAACACTGCATGCATATTGCAATCATTGGCGCGGGCATAAGTGGATTAATGTCTGCGCTGGAGTTGGTTGAACAAGGCTGTACCATCAGCATTTTTGATCAACAACAAGCGGGACAAGCAGCCTCTTGGGCTGGTGGAGGTATTCTCTCTCCAATGTACCCGTGGCGCTATGTGCATGCAGTGAACCAACTTGCCCAATTTGGCAAAGCCTCTTATCAAGCATGGAACCAAAAGCTCTACCCTATTACAGGGATTGATTTTGAAATTCATGACACAGGCATGCTGATTTTTGATGAAGAAGATTTTGACGTTGGTTTGTCCTACGCCGAGCAGCATCAAGAACCGATGCAGCGCTGTGAATATTTACAAAGAGATGCCTTAGAGCAAGTAAATCCACATATTTCCGATCAGTTTCAAGAAGCGATTTATTTCCCTGAACTGTCTAATATTCGCAATCCCCGCGTATTACAGTCCCTGATTCGCTATTTAAAGCAACATCCAAATGTTGAGTTTTTTGAACACACTCCTGTTAAAAAACTGATTCAACAAGGTGATGCCATACAAGCGCTCCAAACCGAAGATGGTCGCAAACATACAGCAGACCATTTTGTAATAACTTCGGGCGCTTGGAGCCATTACTGGAACTCACAATTACAACTCGAAATTCCAGTCGAACCTGTTCAAGGTCAAATGTTGTTATTTAAAACCCCAGCTCACTGGCTACCGACCATGTGTATGAATCGAGTCATGTATTTGATTCCACGTATGGACGGTCATATCGTGTGCGGGTCAAGCATGGCACATCGTGGTTTTGACACTTCTACCGACGAAACGACTCAGCACAATATTTTAGAAGCATGTTTAGAAATGGTGCCTGAACTGGCCGATTTCCCGATTGTACATCGATGGGCAGGTCTCAGACCAAGTTCACCAAATGGTGTTCCCTACATTGGCAAAATGCCTGAAATGGATAACCTCTGGGCAAACTTTGGTCACTTTAGAAATGGTTTGTGTATGGGCGCAGGTTCTGCACAATTGCTTCGTCAGCTTATGCTAGATCAACCAACCTTAATTGATGCCAAAGCATATTCACCAGAGCGCTTACAAAATAAAATCTTAGCCTGAGGCGAGTATATTCTCTAAAGCCATTTTTAATTGAGGATAAGCAAACTCAAATCCTTCTGCTTGTAAGGCTGCGGGTTTGACGTATTGCCCATTTAAGATCAATTGCGACTGCTCTCCTAACAAACAGCGAAAAACTGTACTAGGCGCCGACAACAGTGGTTTCTTATTCAAAACTTTGGCAGCTTGTTCAACAAATACCTTTTGGGTCACGTTTTCTGGGGCCACGACATTGTGAATTTGAGCAGATTGAGGATGCTTGAATATAAACTCAATTGCGTTTAATACGTCTTCAATATGTACCCAAACCACAGGTTGACTGCCATGACCAATTTGACCGACTAAATTGAGTCGAATAGGAAGCAACATTTTAGGCAAGATGCCGCCACCCTGCCCAAACACAACGCCTAAACGAATAATTTTAGTATTTTGCTGAGAGTCTGCTAACGCTGCGCGTTCCCACTCTTGGCAAAGCTGAGACATGAAAATGGGCTGTGGCGAACTTTGTTCAGTGCACACCTCTGTCCACTTTTCTTGAGCATCTATACCGTAATAACCAATGGCCGAGCCAGAGACAATCACTTCAGGAAAAATTTGAGATTGATTAAGCCATGCATACAGTTTTTGGGTCGTATTTACACGGCTTTCAATGAGTTGTTTTTTACGTGACTCGGTCCAGCGTTTCTCACCAATATTTGCACCGGCCAAATTCACCACATAATCAATTTGACGGGTCGAAATATCTTTGAACTTTTGTACCCACTGCAAGGCAGGATGGTCAGATGTCTTTCCAGCCTGCCGTGTCACAGCAATCACGTTATAATTTTTTTGTAATAGGAACCTAATTAAATGCGTTCCAATAAAGCCACTGGCACCTGTAATTAATACATTCTTATTCATATTTCTTCCAAAACCGAGGACAGCAGTTTTTAATTGATATAGTTATAAAATTTAATATCGAACTAATCGTATCAGTTTTGTGGTGAGTTATGGCACATTAAACATTTTGTTTGCCATGCGCTGGGCTTGTTTGCCATAAAACCAATAGGTAATTAAATAAAGCGGAATAGCTAACATTAAAAGCATAATCACCATAATGCTTAAGAACTGAGGTTGTTTGAGGTAAAGCATAAAGTTTTGCAAAATCTCAGGGTCTTTTCTTGAAAATAAAAACAGACCAAATAAAACACCACACAAGTTATAGCCCCAAAATATGAGCGTAAAACCTAAAGTAAATTTCTTTTTTTCTGGTACTGTCGGTGCACGGCGTTCTTTCTTTAAAAATCTAAATAAGACAAAAATCATTGCGCCTAAATATGGAACGGCTGTTAAAATACCGCCTACACTCGCTGGTAATAGTGCTGCAATCACACCGACAATTAAAGTAAGCACGATGCATAAAGCAAAAAACCAGAGAAAGTAAGAACGTATTTTGGTCATATTTTTGCCTAATTTATGGGTTCAAAAAAATAATTATAAATTTTTTTCGATTTTTTTTCATTTTTCTGTCAACCAATCCTGATCTCTTGACGTTATATAGGGTAACAAGGTCGCAGCAACCGAATACTTCCTTTGCACGGCATCCGCAAAATTGTTTCGGTGACCTTTCATTACGACTCTTTCTTCCTTCGGATTAGGTTTTGTTAGCAGCCGAAACCCTTGATGAAGTTTTTGACCGACGATTCTCTCATCACTCGAATCGTCGGTTTTTATTTTCTAGCACTTTCATTTATTTTACGCTCACCATACACAATAGTGCTTTCGTGGCTATAAAGGCTATGCGTATACTTTTTACACCATAAAAATATGATTTAAATAATATGAACAATATTGCCTATTTTGAAATCCAGTCTTCAAACCCTGCCCGCGATGCGCAGTTTTATCAAGCTGTGTTTGGTTGGCAATTTAAACTCGATGAAAGCTTACCGATTGAATATTACCGCATAGAGACACCTTCAATTATGGGAGGACTCTTAAAACGCCCTGCTCAAATACCGCCAATGGAATATGGCACCAATGCATTTACTTGTTCGGTTCAGGTGGAAAACTTCGATGAAGTGGCTGCAAAAATTTTAGCGCAAGGCGGTATTGTCGCGATGGATAAATTCGCTATTCCGGGCCGCGCTTGGCATGGTTACTTTGTCGATTTAGACCACAACGTTTTTGGTATTTTTCAAGTCGATGAAAATGCAGCTTAAATATTTTATTTAACGATTTTATTTATTTTAATTTATAGCCACCGCTTTTATCGGTGGCTATTTCATATGAATTATTCAGCAAAGCTAAAGCTGGCTTCACATGTAATTGGAAAATTTACCGAATTGGCAATCATACATTCGTGATGTGCTTCTTCATGTAGTTTTGCTGCAAGCTCTTGGTCAGCACCTTTTTCTAAAACAACCTCGGGCCTTAAAATAATTTGGGTAAAGTGACCACGTTTGACCGGATCTGTATCTTCCATAAAACCAAGGGCATGATCGACATAACTCATAACGTAAATATGATTGACTGCACATAGGTGTAAATACCAAAGCTTATGACAAGCAGAAGCTGATGCGACCAATAAATCTTCTGGGTTCCATCTGGTCACATCGCCTAAATAGGCAGGGTCTGATGAACCTTGAATAGTTGTCTTTTGAGGATGCTGAATACTAAAGTCTCGTTTATATGAACGATAAGAGGAAGTGCCTGTACCCGTATTGCCTTCCCACTGTATTTTTACTTCGTATTTATGAATAGTCATTTTATTCTCAAAGTTCATGGTTTGACCTAATAGTAACAAAGCAAAGTTTAAAGTGAAAAATTTAATTCAAGTTTTACTGGGGGCTTAAATAACGAGCACTTTAAAATGTCTTGATAAAATCTCCTGCCAATTTATGCTAACGTATCTGTGTTTACTTTGGCTTGATGTCTGTTTCTATGTCCGTACATTTTCTACATACTTCTGACTGGCATTTGGGGCAGTTTTTTTATAATCACTCACGACACTACGAACACCAACAATTTTTAAGCTGGTTGCTCACTCAAATCCAAGAAAAACAACCACATGCCCTGCTTATTGCTGGCGATATTTTTGATGTCATTAACCCGGGTTCTCAAGCACAAAAACAACTCTACCAATTTTTAGCAGATGCCCATCGTATTGCACCGCACATGCAAACACTCATGATTGCGGGTAACCATGACTCAGGCTACCGTATTGAACAGGTCGAACCGCTTTTAGAAAAATACAATGCAAAAACTGTGGGTGTGGTTCGCTGGAATGAAGATAAAACCCTAGATCTCGATCGACTGCTTTTACCTATCTATAACCAAAATCAAGATATTGTGGCGTGGTGCCTTGCCCTGCCTTTTTTACGTTCGGCCGAAATTACGGGCTTTAACGAACATACCACCAATAGCAAAAACGCGATTGCCTATTTGCACCAGCAACTCATTGCCGAAGCCAAACGTCGTAAGACACCAGACCAAGCGCTTATCTTGATGTCGCATGCGCATATGCAAGGTGGAGAAACATCCGACTCTGAACGCCCAATTATTATTGGTAATGAAGAGGCGCTTTCGACGACTTTATTTGAAGATGCTGTCGACTATGTCGCTTTAGGGCACTTACATAAACCACAAAAAGTAGGTCAGCCGCACATTCGTTATAGCGGTTCACCCATTCCGCTTTCTTTTAGCGAAATTAACTATAAGCACCAAGTGGTTGAGGTCAAAATTGACCCTTCTCAAGACACTGACAGCCGTTTGCAATTTGAAGCTGTCGAAATTCCGCGTTGCATACAATTGCACCGTATTCGTGGTGAGCTAAACGAGGTACTGCAACAACTCAAAGCCTTGCCTCATGGCGTGATTGAAAATATTGACCACCGTGAATATGTCGATATTGAATATTATAGTTTAACGCCGCCACAGCCGAATTTACGTCAGCAGTTTGAAGCTGCTCTGCCACCTGACCGCTATCGTTTAGTGCGTATTTCACGTCAATATGTAAATAAAGACACGACTAATTCAAATACTACCCAGCACATTGCACTTGAACCGCCAACACCAGAAAAGCTCTTTCAAAATATTTGGGAAAAACAAGGTTACAGCGCCGATGATGCGGTCTTAAAAGATTTTCTGAGTCTGGTACAAGAAGCACAAAAACATCTTGAAAATGATGCAAGCCATTAAGGATATGCCATGAAAATTTTATCTATTCGAATAAAAAATCTGGCATCGCTTGCTGATGAACATTTTATTGACTTTGAAAGCGCACCTCTGGCCCATGCAGGTCTCATTGCAATTGTGGGGAAAACTGGCGCAGGTAAGTCGACCATTTTAGATGCGATGTGTCTGGCCTTATTTAATCGGGTTCCTCGCCTTAAAGACAGCGATGGTAAGTTAAAAGATGTTGATGGCTCTGAGTTGCTGACCAACTCTCCTTTAACTGTCTTACGCCGTGGTACAGGCCATGGTTTTGCTGAACTTTGCTTTATTGCGCAAGATCAAAAGCGCTATTTGGCTCGTTGGGAAATTAAACGTGCACGTGAAAACCCAAATGGTAAATTACAAAGTGTGCAGCGCCACTTAAAATGCTTGACCGATGGTGTAGTACTTGCCGACAAAGCCAAAGCGGTTGATGAAAAAGTTAAGCAAATTACCCAGCTTTCTTTTGAACAATTTACTCGTGCGGTGCTACTTGCCCAGTCCGAAGTAACCGCATTTTTAAAAGCTCGAGACAGCGAACGTGGTGAATTACTTGAGTACCTGACCAACTCCAGCATTTTCGCCAAAATCGGTGAACTGGCTTTTCGTAAAACAGCCGATATTGCAAAGCAGCGTAAACAGCTGGAAGAGTTTTTAGGCCATATTGAAATTTTGTCTGATGAAGAGATTGCTGCATTTACCGAGCAATACCAGCAAGCCGAACAAAACTATCAACAGTTAGAACAACAAAAACATGTCTTAGACAAACAGCAACAATGGTTTGAACGCAAAGCAAAACTTGAGCAAGAAGTTCAATCGAAACAGCAACAGTTTCAAACCCAGCAAAATCACCATCAACAACTGGCTAGTGAACGTGAGCAATTAAAACGACTCGAAGTTTTCTCTGAAATACGCCCACAAGTTTTTCAGCAAGCTCAAAATTTACAAACACTGCAACAACTTGAGCCGCAAATTCAGCAAGCTCAAACCAAGTTTAATGAGTTGGTACAAATTTTTGAAACGGGACAAAAACAATATCAACTTGCAGAACAACAGCTCAAACAAACACTCGATTTTGAGCAACAGCATCAACATGCTTTAAATCAAGTTCGACAATCCATTCAAGAACGTGCTTTTATTGCCGATGAATATAAAAAGTGCAAAGAAAAAAGACATGTACTTGAGCAAAAACTAAGCCCACTACAACAGCAGCAAAACGCTGTACAACAGCAGATTGCACAGCTTGAGCAGAACAAAATTCATTTACAACAGCAGCTGATCCAGACTCAGCAATATGCTGTATTAGATAAGGGCCTTTCAGCACATCTACATCAGCTTGGGCAATTTATTCAAAATTACCAAGCAATTGAAGAACAGCTCGGTAAGCCTACCCTTGCTCGCCAAAAGCTATCGGAAGCTAAAAGTGAACTTGAACAACTCACAGTTTCACTAGGCACCGTCGAACAGATTGAGTTAAAGCTTGAACAACAACGTAAAGATAAAGATCAGAAACTTGCTCAAGTCACGCAGTTAGATCTGATTCAACAGAAAATAAAAATTTATCATGAGCTATATGCTGAGCTTCAGCAATTCACCGAAAAACATACTCAAGCCTCCGCGCAAGAAGAGCAGCTTAAAACCGTTTGCCAGTTAGCTGAACAAGACTACCAAACAGCAAAAACTGAACGTGAAAAGTTACAGCACATCCTGCAACAGCAACGTTTACTACACACCGAAAATATTGAACAGTTACGTGCCAATCTTAAAGAAGGTGAAGCGTGTTTGGTCTGTGGAAGCATCCATCACCCCTACCGTGTTGACAATAGTGCAGTCTCTAAAGCGTTGTTCGATTTGCAGCAACAGCAAGAGCAACAAGCTATTGCACTCGAGCAAACTAAGTTTAATGCATGGCAAACCCAGCAACATGCGCTTACCCAGTGTCATGCTGAGCTTGAGCAAGTTCAGAAATATCTAGCTCAACTACAAGTAAAACAATCAAGCTTGCAGCAAGAGCTTAAGCAAGCGTTTAACCTCAATCAATTACACATTGAGCTTAATCAAGCTCCTGAACAAATCTTACAAACACTTAATGAGCTGAGACAAGCGACACAAACTGCCATAAGTTTATTTGACTCAGAAAATGTGCGTTTAACCCAAGCCATTAAACAACACAATCAACTTGTTCAAACTATTCAGCGTAATGAAAGTTTGCTTAATACAGCACAGCAATGGCAACAACAAGTTCAACATATTGTCGAGTGTTTATCAGAAACCGAACAGCACGCATGGCAGCAAGCAAGTAGCCAAACAGCTAAGCAGACTTGGGCTATTCTTGATGCACGTGCTAAGCAACTTGAGCAACAAGAACAGCTTTCACAGCGTTTTGAACAACAGCAGCAAGAACTTAAAATGCTGTCTGCTAGCCTTGAGCAAATGACCAAGCAAATTGATGAGATCGATCAAAATCTCCAAGAGATTACGCTTAAAGGCCAACAAAATAATGAAAAAGCGGTATCGCTCATTCAGCAAATGACGGGCCGTTCGGATATTAAGCCGCATGAATGGTTAATTGAGCATGACGCTAAACGTCAGCAACAACAAACGGCGTATCATGAGGCTAAACAGCGTTTCGAACAAACCAGACAACACTTTGAACAGCAAAAACAGGCGCTCGATCAACTTAAACATCAGTATCAACACACAGGACAACATCAACAGCAGATTGATGGGCAAATTCAAAACTGGTTAAAAGCCCATACTGATTTTCAGGCATCTGATCTTACGGCACTCATACAGATTAATTCAGCTCAAGAGCAAGATATTCGTAACCGTCTTAATCATGCCGAGCGTTTATTAAGTGAAGCCTCTTCTGCCCTTAAAACGATGCAAGAGCAATTAAGCGAGCACTTACAAACTCAGCCAGATATTGAATACGAAAAGCTCGTTACCCTCATTCAAGACAATATTGCAAAGCTCAAAGCACAGCTTGAAGTGCGTGACGGGCTAAAGCTGAAGCTTAAATTACATCAGCAAAACCTTGCCAAACAGCAAAAATACGCTGAGCAAATTCAAAACATTCAACAAGAAGAACATCGCTGGAGCAAAATTTCAGGCTTGATTGGTGATGCCAAAGGTAAAGAGTTCCGTGACTATGCTCAGCAATATCACCTAGATATTTTAGTTGAACATGCCAACCAACAGCTGGCGATGCTTTCTCAGCGTTATACGCTAAAACGTCTTGATCAGTCCTTAAGCCTTGCCATTATTGACCACGACATGGATGGAGAAACCCGCTCAGTTGCCTCTTTATCTGGCGGTGAGTCGTTCTTAACTGCCCTTGCCTTGTCTTTAGCGATTGCCAATATGGCATCGGGTTCAATGAAAATTGAATCACTGTTTATTGATGAAGGTTTTGGTACTTTAGATGCCTCATCTTTGCACATGGTCATGAATGCTTTAGACCAACTGCAAAATCAGGGACGTCAGGTCATTCTCATCTCACACATTCAAGAAATGCATGAACGCATTCCTGTACAAATTCAAGTGAAACCACTTGGCGCTGGTGCAAGTACCATTGAAATAGTGGGTTAAAAACTAAAAAGCCCCGACATCCTGTCGGGGCTTTTTTAGATTCTGCGTTGGTATGACTCCTGTCGTACCTGTCTGCATCCATTCATGACTTTTTATTGTTATTCTTAGAAACATCCTGTTTCCTGATGAGTTCATAGTACAAAAAAAGCGTGGTCTGCCATAGCCGCAAAAGGCCGCAATTTCTGTAAGAAATCGCTTACATCAGCCTTTTTGCGAATAGTCTCTAGCTCCAAATAAAGCTGTACCTACACGTACCATTGTTGAACCAGCGGCAATTGCGGCTTCTAAATCCCCTGACATTCCCATACTCAATGTATCCCAGTCTTCTGGATGAGCATGTTGGACTTTTACCGCATCAAATAATTTTTTGGCATCTGCAAAAGCAGCTGTATTGTCAGGAGCCGGAATCACCATTAAACCACGTAACCTGATTTTCGGTAGTTGACTCATTTGAGCAACCAACTCGGCAACGTCTTCCGGTGCACAACCATCCTTACTCTCTTGCCCATCAATATTGACTTGCAAACAAATATTAAGTGCAGCTTGGTCATCACCACGTTGGTTAGACAGGCGTTCTGCAATAATTAAACGATCTACCCCATGAACCCAATCAAACTGCTCGGCCAAATGCTTAGTTTTATTCCGCTGAACATGACCAATGAAATGCCATTCAATATCCAAATCCTGTAAAGCATCAATTTTATCTAAAGCTTCTTGCAAATAATTTTCGCCGAATGCCCTTTGCCCTGCTGCATACATTTCACGCAATCTTTCACTCGGATGAGTTTTCGATACGGCTAAAAGTTGCACAGTTTCAGGCGCACGCTGAGCAAGTTCACAAGCTGTTCTGATTTGCTGTAATACGTGCTGTCGCGCATCTTGCAGGTAATTCATTGACAAGGTTCTCATTTTCAAAAAACTTTTTTGCTTTTCACCTAAAGCGGGGTGTTGGTAAGCCTCGGTGAAAGCCGTATATTATTCTACAAAATAATGACATATTTTGATTTACTTGGGGAAATTATGGATATTACAGAGCTACTCGCCTTCTCTGTGAAAAATGGCGCGTCCGATTTACATCTTTCTGCTGGCATGCCACCAATGATTCGTGTTGACGGTGAAGTTCGTCGTATTAACTTACCAGCTCTAGAACATAAAGATGTCCACCGTCTTGTTTACGACATCATGAATGATAAACAGCGCCGTGACTATGAAGAAAAACTCGAAACTGACTTTTCTTTTGAAGTACCTAATGTTGCGCGTTTCCGTGTTAACGCATTTAACCAAAACCGTGGTGCTGGTGCAGTATTTCGTACCATTCCATCTAAAGTCCTCACCATGGAAGATCTAGGTCTAGGACAAATCTTTAAAGATATTTGCGACTATCCTCGTGGCATTGTACTGGTGACAGGACCAACAGGTTCGGGTAAATCAACTACGCTTGCAGCGATGCTCGATTATATTAACGAAAACCGCTATGACCATATTTTAACGGTGGAAGATCCAATCGAATTTGTACATCAATCTAAGAAATGTCTCATTAACCAGCGTGAAGTGCATCGTGACACACACGGCTTTAATGAAGCACTTCGCTCAGCACTGCGTGAAGACCCAGATATTATTTTGGTCGGTGAGATGCGTGACCTTGAAACCATTCGTTTAGCATTAACTGCTGCCGAAACAGGTCACTTGGTGTTTGGTACGCTCCACACCACGTCGGCAGCAAAAACCATTGACCGTGTGATTGACGTATTCCCTGCCGAAGAAAAAGACATGGTTCGTGCCATGCTGTCTGAATCTTTACAAGCGGTTATTTCACAAACCCTGCTTAAAAAGAATGGCGGTGGCCGTGTCGCAGCACATGAGATCATGATTGGTATTCCGGCTATTCGTAACTTAATTCGTGAAAACAAAGTCGCGCAAATGTACTCAGCCATTCAAACTGGTGCCAATCATGGCATGACCACACTCGACCAAAGCTTAAAAGGCTTAGTCGCTCGCGGTGTAATTAGCCCGCAAACGGCTCGTACTGCAGCAAAACAGCCTGAATCATTCTTATAAAAACAACAAAATAGCGAGAATACAATTATGGATTTTAATGACTTGCTCAACCTGATGGTTGAAAAAAAATCATCGGATCTTTTTATTACAGATGGCGTTGCGCCCTCTATGAAGATTAACGGGCAAATTGTTCCAATTTCAAAAAATAGTCTTTCAGGCGAAGTAATTGGTCAACTATTACATTCCATCATGAGTGAAAAACAACGCAAAGAATTTGCAGAAACTCGTGAATGTAACTTTGCCATTATGAACCGTGAAAAAACGGCGCGTTTTCGTGTCAGTGCTTTTCAGCAGCGCGACATGCCGGGCATGGTACTACGTCGTATTGAAACCAAGATTCCTTCAATTGATGACTTGCAGTTACCGCCTGTACTTAAAGATTTATCGATGACCAAACGCGGCATTATTATTTTCGTAGGCGCGACAGGTACAGGTAAATCCACTTCATTGGCTTCAATGATCAGCCATCGTAACCATAACTCTAAGGGCCATATCATTACCATTGAAGACCCGATTGAGTTTATTCACGAACATGCAGGTTGCATCATTACTCAGCGTGAAGTCGGGATCGATACCGACTCATTTGAAATTGCCTTGAAAAATACACTACGACAAGCGCCGGATGTGATCTTAATTGGTGAGATCCGTTCTCGTGAAGTCATGGACTATGCGATTGGCTTTGCTGAAACAGGTCACCTTGTATTAGCTACCATGCACGCTAACAACGCCAACCAAGCGCTCGACCGTATTATTCACTTTTTTGAAAGTGATCGTCATAGTCAGCTTTACATGGACTTGTCACTTAACTTAAAGGCTATGATTGCGCAGCAGCTCATTCCAACACCAGATGGTAATTCACGCCGTGCAGCAATTGAGATTTTAATTAACTCACCATTAATTTCAGACTACATCCGTAAAGGTGAAATTCATGAAATTAAAGATTTGATGAAACGCTCACGTGAACTTGGTATGCAGACCTTTGACCAAGCTTTATTTGATTTATATAAAGCTGGTCAAATTACCTACAAAGATGCACTTAAACATGCTGACTCACCGAACGATTTACGTTTAACCATTAAACTTGCTGATGAAGGTCCCGATCAATTATCAGACGGGAAACAGCATTTAACTTTTGACCGCCAGTAATTTCTTCATAAAAAAAGGAAGGTTAAACGTAACCTTCCTTTTTTATTTGTTTTCTTTATGTGAAAACGATTATTTCTTGCGCAATGCTTCCTGACATTCAGGTTCATTACAGTAACCATAGAGATTTAATGAGTGACCCGTTAAGGTAAACCCATGTTGTTCTGCTACAGAATGCTGTTCTTTCTCGATAACATCATTAGTAAATTCAATGACTTTGTTACAGTTTTGGCATACTAAGTGATCGTGATGATCTTCTTGCATGATTTCGAAAACAGAATGGTTATTTTCAAAATGATGACGTTGAATAATACCCGCAGCTTCAAATTGTGTTAACACACGGTAAACTGTTGCAAGTCCGACATCTTCCCCTTGCTCTAACAAAGTCTTGTAAATATCTTCGGCGCTAAGATGATGTTGTTTTGAATTTTCTAATAATTCCAAAATCTTAATTCGTGGAAGGGTAACTTTAAGTCCAGCTTTGCGCAAATCTTGATTGGAAATAGGCATGAAAAAAGGTCTCTCAACAAATCTCAAGTTGGAATAGGCAATAGAATTTAGATGAAGTATGATCTATCCTTTGATCAAATGCATCATAATTTATTGGGATAGTGTAGCAAAATGCAAAAACTCGTGCTGACGTTATTCGTCACTTCACTCCTAGCTGGTTGTTCAATCTTTGGTGTATATAAGGTTGATATTCCTCAAGGGACTCCATTGACTAAAGCTCAAGCCTCTCAAGTACAGGTCGGCATGAATTTCCAGCAAGTGCGCTTTTTGCTTGGTAGCCCAACAGTGACTGATCCCCTCAATCCACAACGTTGGGACTATATCTACAACTATATCCCGGGAACATATGCTAAAAAAGCGAAAATCCCCGCAGCACATGGTCAGCATTTAAAAATTTACTTTGATGGAACTGGAACCGTAACTAAAATTGAAGGTTTAGAGACTATTCCAGAATCGCAACCAGGTTTACCTGCTTCCAAAGAAGCAATTTTAACTGCCCCACCACTATAATCGTTTTTTCTAATAAAAAGAAACCCCTCTAGTGAAATACTTGAGGGGTTTTGCTTATTGAGCTGATTGCTTAAAGCGATTGCCTTTAATGTATCTGCCTACAGGGTTTTTCGCAGCACGTTTCCGGCGAATATCTTTTGGATTAATCGTTAATGGTCGATAAACCTCAACTCGATCACCCGCGTGTAATACCGCATTAGTTTCTACTTTTACTCCAAAAATGCCGAGCTGAAGTGGTTCAGGCAAATCAACTTGATTTGATAAACCACTTGCTTGAACTGCCTGTGCAGCAGTCATTCCCTCTTCAAATGGAACAGAAATTAAAAACTGTTGTTCCGGTACCGCAAAAGCGACCCAAACTTGTTGTGTACGTTCCATTAGATACTTTGTCCAATTACAGCAATCATTGCCACAATAGTTGAAAGCGGCAATACGATACGTACAGCAATACGCCATAGGTTATAAAAAAGCTCATTGCTGAAATTCATCGATTTACGCAAGTGGCTAATTTTCATAATCCAACCTGCAAAAATTGCATAGATTAAGCAAATAAGTAAGCCCCACAGCATAAGAATAAGCGTGAATAAATTATGAACTTCCGGCACAGCCCAAACTGCAATTGCTACAACAATAATCACCCATTGTAAAACAGGCATAAGCTGACGCTGAGCAAGTTGTTCTCTAGCCAACTGCACAAATAACGCGGATGTCATTACACCAGTAAATATCCACGTTAAAACAGGTAATTGAGCCTGAAGCGAGAAAAAGCCAAAAGCAACCACAGCAATGAGCTGAGCTAACCAAATTGGAAGAACAGTTTTTGTTGCTCCTTCTTGCGCCTGAACAGCACCTACACTATTTTGCCAGTAAAGCCCTAAACCTAACCCGCTCGCGACAAGTGCAAGTACAGTTGCATTACCCCACTCCTTAAACTCAACACTGGTCCAATGCCAAGGTTGTAAAGTCGAGCCCATCATATTTGCCAACACAATAGAAGCGATTACTCCTAAGGTCATTAATAGAATAAGTATTTGGCGTGGAATAAAAGATAATACCAAGGCAGCAACTGCAAGGCCTGCAAAAATAATTTGACCGGAAATGCTTGGGGCAAACTGTGCAACTAATATATTGCTCGCAGTACTTAGAACGTTACCCGCTAAGAAAGGAATAAAAACAACAGCAAGCCAGCCAACCACACGCCATTTAGGGGAACTATCAGCTTCACGAGTTAAACTCGATAACGCATTTAAAGCGGTTGTTTTTGATCGTTTTGCTAAAGCAATTTCCAAATAACAAACTGGTAATGCCAATAACAACATAGTGCCAAACCACAATAACCAGAAATCGATTTGACGATCTATCTGGATTCCCATGGTTGGTGCCAAAGTGGCCATGATGACAAAAGATAAGCAAAACGCCATAAGAGGCGATAACCATCGTGACATAGGTATGTCCTGCATTATGCATTCCTTGAAAAAGTCTATAGATATTTTGCCCGTCTCATGCATGAAAATCAAAGTTTGCACAATAAAAAAAGCAAACCACCGAAACGATAGTTTGCCGCGCTAACTGTATATTAGAGTTTTTTTAGTTAAGGTTATGAGAAAAAACGGGCGAACCAGTTCTTTCCTTTCTTCTTTTCTTTTTCTCTAATAATCCCCATCATATTTTCTTTTACTGCCCCCACATAATCGGCATCATCATGTTGAATATGGTTAATTAACCATTTAGCCAAGATCTCTTGTAATTCTGCTTCAATCGTATGGCCCATTTCAAAACGTTCACGATATAACTCTATTTTTTTAATAAACAAGTCATGTACACGTTTATGAGGCACTCTATATTTATAATCCGCTTCCTCTTGTAAACTTTCTTCAAAGGTAAAATGTGATTGCGTATAATCAATAATATTGTCTAAAACATCTTTAATACGACGTCTATCCTCATCATCTTTTACATCATCAATCTCATTAATATAATCCAGTATTCGTTTATGCTGCTCATCAATAACGTCAATACCAGTATTATATTCTGAAGCCCATTTCATTTTCATACATCACCCCCAATGATGTTCAATGACTGTTGCATAAACTGCATCTTATCTTTAAAGGGTATAAATAAAAACAAAGCTATTTTGTCGGCTTTAAATAAATAAAAATGAATAAATAAATAAGTTTTTGATTTTTAAAAAATTAATTAATATTAACCAACTAAAAAGATAAAGTATTTTTTAAACAAAATACTTTATTATTAAATAAACAAAAATATATATTTCTTAAGAAATTACATTTCTTTCAATAAAAAATTAATATTGGTCAGCACGAGTAATACGCTTAAGTTCAGGATTTTTCTCTTCACGTATTAATCTTTCAACTTGAGTAATCGCTTTTTTTATAGGTTTACCATGTTGAAATAAAATCATTTCACCAGGTTGATAAGCAATCCATGTTTCATTATGAGTTAAAGGCTCAGTGGTAATTACTGCAACTCGATCTTCAGGAGTCGTCACCTGACTAAAATCAACCTCAACATCTAAATCAATTAAATGTGCATTATTAAATGGATATTCTCGAACTAACCAATGTAATTTGGTAATCGCATAACTAAATAAAGCTTGTCCATTCGATAAACAGAAATTAAATGTCCCATATTCTGCAATTTGAGGAGAAATCTTTTCTAATACTTCAAATATCTGCTCAAGCGTTGGTTCTTCATAACCAAATACTTCGACCAGTTGATCTAATAAATAACAAAATGCTCTTTCGCTATCGGTATTCCCTACCGGCGTAAAACGTCCGCTCAAGGGTGGATTAAAATCATGTAAATCGCCATTATGGGCAAAAATCCAGTGACGTCCCCATAACTCCCGAATAAAAGGATGTGAGTTCTCAAGCGTAATTTTGCCTTGAGTCGCCTTACGAATATGTGCGATTACATTACGTGATTTAATGGGATAATTACGAATAAGATCAGCAATTGGTGATTCAACTGCAGACTGGTTATCTACAAATAAACGGCATGCCTTATCTTCAAAAAAGGCAATACCAAAACCATCACTATGGTCAGAGGTAATTCCTGCGCGTTGTGAAAAACCACGGAAAGAAAAAGTGATATCCGTTGGTGTTGCACAATTCATTCCTAATAGCTGGCACATATTGTTTTTAAACTTTCACTTCATTACCCCATGCGTACTATTGTGCATGAGAGTAAATTGGCTTGTAAATCCCAATATGCGCTCGCTATTACAAAATATAAGATAACTTTATCGCTGAGCCATTTTGTTCATTACAAACGAAGTGGCAATTTTATTCACTTCTAAAAATACAAAGTAATCGAGACAGTTAAATTCAGCATCAAAGAAGGCATCTTTAGATAATTTAGACTGCATACTCAAATACATTTGGAATAGTTTCGGCATCCGCTCATCTTGAGGGAAACTAAACTCCGGATATTCAGGTTCATAGATTTTCTTAGAACGAATATCGATGGTTTTAATGTCCGGTAACTGCTGAATTTGACGGTGCGTATAGTACGCTCTAGCCAAATTATCTTGCAGATGAATACTGACACATCCCATCAAATATTTAGCACGCATTGACCACAATACTTTAGGTGCAAGATTCAGCCATAATGTTGAAAGTGCCTTACCATTACGAAAACGTGGATGCACACAAGTACGCCCTATCTCTAATACATTTGGCAAATGCGACAAGTGTGGAACAATGTCAAACTCATTAGCACTGTAACTTTGCCCTATTTCATGGCCTTGAAAGAGCTTAAGTCGTGTATAAGCAACTATCTCTCCTGTCCATTTTTCTCTTAATACAGCATGCTCACAGCCAAAATCGTAAATATCTTGATCTAAATTATCTTCAAATTGAATGCCGAATTGTTTACTAAATTGTTGTGCACGAAACCGTTGTACATCTTGTAATTCTTTTAAATTATCAACCCATTCAAAGCGGAATTGTGTTTGATTGTTAGCCTTATGGCGATTTAAAGGTAAAGTCCAGGTTTGGCGATATTGATTAAATTTTTCCAGCATAATGAACGCTCCTAGTGACACCCACTACACTAGTCAAAGCTCATGACAAAAAAATGACCAAAATTAAATGGCATAAAAAAAGACCACTTAGCGTGATCTTTTAATAAAAAATAATAAGGTTTAGTGAGTTGTTTGTGTACGGTTAGAAATAAGCGTACCAACCCCGTGATCTGTAAAGATTTCAAGTAATGTTGCGTGCGGTACACGACCGTCAACAATATGTGCGCTCACAACACCACCTTTTACAGCGTCAAGGGCACAGCCTACTTTAGGAATCATTCCACCGTAAATTACGCCTGTTTCGATTAAACGGTCAACTTCTTGTGTCGTTAAACCGGTTAAAAGGTTTTTGTTTTCATCTAATACGCCACTAATATTAGTCAGCAGAATTAATTTTTCTGCGCCTAATGCTTCTGCGACCTTCCCAGCCACCAAGTCAGCATTAATATTGTAAGTATTACCTTTTTCATCAACACCTAATGGAGCAATAACAGGAATAAAGTCGCTTTGAGTAAACATCTCTAATACGTCAGTTTTAACCCCGGTCACCTCACCAACCATACCTAAATCGATATGTTTGATAGAACCGTCCTCTTCTTGTTTTTCCATTAATAATTTACGGGCACGTAATAGGTTGCCATCTTGACCAGTCAAGCCAATTGCACGGCCGCCGTGTTTATTAATCAAATTAACAATAGATTTGTTTACGCTACCGCCTAGGACCATTTCAACCACTTCCATCGTAGCTTCATCGGTCACACGCATACCATCAATACGGTCAGACTCACGTCCTAATTGCTTTAAGAAAGAGTCAACTTGTGGGCCACCGCCATGCACAACAATCGGGTTTAAACCCACAGTTTTAAGTAAAACGATATCGCGGGCAAATGAACTTTCCAATTCAGGATCAGTCATCGCATTACCACCGTATTTCACCACCAGCGTCTTACCAGAAAAACGTTGAATATATGGCAAAGCTTCAATCAAGATTTTTGCTTTGTCGACGCCGAGATGCTGATCTTGTGGCATTGCGCCTCTCCTTATTAGGCCTCAGAAAGTTCTTGTGCAATTTGCGGATAACGCTCTTGCAACATATCAATAAATTTTTGCTGGATTTCCTTTAAACGTAAAGGATTATCAGCGTCAAATCTTACGGTAAAATACTCACCTGTATTTGATGCTCGAATAATGCCAAAACCATCATCAAAATCAAGACGTACGCCATCAATTTTACTAATTCGAGCACCCAAACGATGGCTTAAAATTTCAATATCTTGTAGTACATGTTTAGGGTCGGACTGATGGGTACCAATATAAGTATCTTCGGTACAGCATCTTTCAGGATAATTAGAAAATAAATCAGAAATTGTGGTCGCATTCGACTCGGTGAAATATTCCATTACACGTAATGCAGCGTACAAACCATCATCATACCCAAAACCACGCCCATCATTAAATACATAATGACCCGCGTATTCGCCTCCAAAAATAGCGTTACCATTTGATTGGGATAAATACGCGCGCAGGAAGCTACTTCCCGTGCGAATCATTTTGGGTTTACCACCAAGTCGCTCTACGGTTCTTTGAACCATGAGCGAGCATTTCACATCAAATACAATTTCTTTGTCTGGTTGCTGCTCCAGACACATTTGTGCAAATAGTGACAATAAACGGTCAGCAGTAAGTATATTGGCTTTTTCATCAAGCAATACGACACGGTCGCCATCACCATCAAGGGCAATACCAATATCTGCCCCCTGTTCAATAATCGTTTTATGTAGTTCTTTTAAATGCGCAGCATGTGAAGGGTCTGGTGCATGATCAGGGAACTCACCATTTGGAGTCGTACGTAAAGCAATGACTTCACAACCCATTTTTTCAAGTACGAGTTTTGAGCAGTGCCCTGCCGATCCATGTAGGCCATCTAATACAACTTTTAAAGGGCGCTTGAGTTGAATATCGTTAAAGATTGCTTGTTGGTATTTTTTACAAAATTCTGAATTAAATTGAGGAGTTGATAATTCTAATAATGAAATTGTATGAGTAGGTACATAAGTTTGCGCAAATTCACCTACTTGCTGGATCATTTCAGGAGATGGAGGTTCACCTCTTAAAATCCATTTAATACCATTATCTGATTTAGGGTTATGGCTAGCTGTTACCATTATACCATTACCACCAAACTCCCGTGCAATGTAGTACATCATCGGGGTTGAGCAACAACCAATATTTGTAACATTTAAACCCTGCTCTACCAAAATCTCTTCGATTAAATGCGCATAAGCCGGACTCGTTAGGCGTGCATCATAACCAATGATCAGTTGAGCTTGTTCTGCTTGTTTATATTGTTGTGCCAATCCATAGGCAATTGAACGGACGACGTCCGTAGTTAAATAAGAAAGTTTGCCTCTAATATCGTAAGCACGGAAAATATTTTTTGGAAATGAGTGTCTTACATTCATAGCGTATCTTCTATTTAAAGATCAATTTGATCTATCGCAAAAACATAGAGTATTCAAAATCTGAAAAATGGGTATTTGCTAAAAAAAGTTAAAAGAATATGAGTAAAGCGTTTTGTAATATAATTCATTGTAACATTCAAGGTGTAAAAAGAAACACTTGTAAAACAAGCGTTTCTTTTCATTATTTTTTATAAATTAATTATTGTTTACCAGTGTGACCAAAACCGCCTGCGCCACGTAAAGTTTCTTCAAATTCCTCTACTTGCTCAAATTCAGCCTGAACTACTGGAACTAAAACATACTGTGCTAAACGCTCACCCGGTTCTAAACGGAAGGTGGTTTGACCACGGTTCCACACTGAAACCATCAACTCACCTTGATAATCCGAATCAATCAAACCAACTAAGTTGCCAAGCACGATACCGTGTTTATGGCCTAAACCTGAACGCGGTAGAATTAAACCAGCAAAATTCACATCATGAATATAAATTGCCATACCTGTTTTAACCAAAACAGTTTGGCCTGGTTCAATCTCAATTGCTTCATCTAAACAGGCACGTAAATCTAAACCTGCTGACCCTGCTGTTGCATATGAAGGTAAAGGCCACTCTTTACCTAAACGCGGATCGAGCAATTTAACTTGAACTTTCATGGGATTTCCTAAAAATTAAAAAAATTAACGCTTTAATAAAGCTTTTAAATTTGCCAAATATTGTTGAGCCTGTTCTTTAGGATCAACATTTGCTGCAATTTTCTTTTTACGCCCTAACCATTCGAGCTCATCTTGCGGAAGCTCATCGAGGAAACGGCTTGGAGTCATCTGTTTCATTTGACCACCATTTTTACGCTGCTCTGCCAAAGTCAAAGTTAAGCCTTGACGTGCACGGGTAATTCCCACGTACATAAGACGGCGTTCTTCTTCAATAGTTTCAGCAGCAATCGAGTTCTTATGCGGCAACAGCTCTTCTTCAAGCCCCATAATGTACACATATGGGAATTCCAAACCTTTAGCGGCATGTAGAGTAAGTAAGTTCACTTTATCAGTGTCTTCTTCCTCTTGCTGTTGCTCTAACATATCAAGCAAGACTAGTTTTCGAATCACACTTTCAATGTTCTTTTCATCAACATCTTCAGCACGATTAATTAAGTTTTGAATACTACTAAACAAATTCTCAATATTATCGAGCTTACTTTTCTCTTGCGCAGGCGTTGCGGATTGCTCACGAATATAGTCGATATAACCCGCTTCATTCATCATTTGACGAACTTTAGGCACAGGCTCATCATCTTCCAACAGCTCACGTGTAAACGTCGAGATAAAATCAGCAAACTCATGCAATTGAGTTTCTGCCTTTTTAGGAAGCACCATACTTAAGCGCTGGTCAGAAGAAGCACCAAGTAAAGACAAATTATTTTCTTGTGCAAATAAGCCTAACTTCTCAAGAGTAACTGGGCCAATCGCACGTTTAGGCGTATTAATAATACGTAAGAAAGCACTGTCATCTTCTGGGTTAATAATAAGACGTAAATAACTCATTACATCTTTAATTTCTGCACGAGCGAAAAACGATGTACCGCCAGAGAGTTTGTACGGAATCTGCATTTGGCGAAGTTGTGTTTCCAATACACGCGCCTGGAAGTTACCACGGTACAATACAGCGTAATCTTTCCAGTTCTTACCATTCATAAGTTTGTGAGTCAGTAAGTCTTTGACTACACGTTCTGCTTCATCATCATCATTACGACAGGTAATAATTCTGATGACTTCACCATGGCCTTTATCACTCCATAATTTTTTATCAAAAATATGCGGGTTATTTTGAATCACACAGTTCGCAGCTTTCAAAATACGGCTGGTCGAGCGGTAATTTTGTTCAAGCTTAATAATATGAAGATTTGGGAAATCCTGTTTAAGCAAAGCCATGTTTTCAGGCTTAGCCCCACGCCATGCATAAATCGACTGGTCATCATCACCTACGGCTGTAAACTGCCCCATTACGCCAACTAGTAATTTCACCAAAATATATTGCGCGGTGTTGGTATCTTGATACTCATCCACTAGCAAGTAACGAACACGGTTTTGCCACTTGTCACGCACTTCTGCATTTTCTTGCAATAAGCGGGTAGGCATAACAATGAGGTCATCAAAATCAACTGCATTGTAGGCACGTAAATTACGTTCATAAAGTTGATAAAGATGGGCAAACTGGACATCTTCAGGAGTTTCGCACGTCGAATGTGCTTGTTCAGGCAAAATCAGATCGTTTTTCCAATCTGAAATTTTCTTCATTGCCTTGGCAATTAGCTCTTTACTCTCTGCACCCGATAAATTATCGCGATGCATCAAATCCATCAAAATACGTTTACAGTCATCTGCATCCAAAATCGAAAAATTAGCTTTTAAAGGTAAATTTTTAAGTTCTAAACGTAAAAGATTTAAACCAAAAGTATGGAAGGTCGAAACGGACAAACCTTTTGCTTCTTCACGTGATAAAAGCTTAGTGACACGCTCTTTCATTTCGCGTGCAGCTTTATTGGTAAAGGTCATCGCTGTAATACGATGCGCAGGAATACGGCAATGTTGCACCAAATAAGCAATTTTACGCGTAATTACCGATGTTTTACCTGAACCAGCGCCAGCAAGCACCAATAAAGGGCCTTGAGTATATTTCATGGCTTCTTCTTGCTTGTTGTTCAGTTGACTGGCAGATGACATCGTGTATTACCTCTTAATTTTTCGAGCATGATTATAGTCATCTCTTTTTTAGAATCCCAATAGTAAATCTACGGATATGTATAAATGATGTCTAATAATGCAATTTATGCGCCGCAGAATGTCGTGATTATTTTTTATACTTCACCCATAAAAAAACCACCCGAAGGTGGTTTTTGAAACAATAAACTAGATCTTATTGTTTAGCGTAAATGCTGATTTCTACACGGCGGTTTTGTTCACGACCAGAAGCAGTTGAGTTGTCTGCGATTGGGTTAGAAGAACCATAACCTTGTGCATCGATACGGCTAGATGGAACACCTTTACCAGCTAAATAGTTTTTAACTGATTGAGCACGCGCTTGAGATAATGGGATATTAATAGAGTCATTACCAGTGTTATCTGTATAACCAGTAACTAAAATCGCGCTCTTGTTATCTTCAGCCAATGTTTGAGCTACTTTGTCCAAAGTTGCATAGAAGTTTGGCTTGATGTTTGATTTGTTAGTATCAAAAGTAATGCTACCAGGCATGATCAATTGAACAGAACCATCTGGGTTACGGCCTACTTCTACACCAGTACCAGCCATTTGTTCGCGTAATTTTTTCTCTTTTTGGTCAAGATATAAACCGCCAGCTGCACCAAGAACTGCACCAATTGCTGCAGCACGGTTGTTTTGACGGCTAGAGTTTGCATTTGATTTAGAAATACCGTAGCCAGCTGCTGCGCCGCTCAAAGTACCTAATGCGGCTTTATCGTATTCAACGCCACCAAGGTTATTACCTGTTGTTTGACAACCAGAAAGTACTACTGCTGCCCCTACCACTGTTGAAATAACTAATGCACGCATTGCATGCCTCCTCACTTTGAGTGTTTTGTTGTTGAATGAATAATGAAACAAAAAGGAAGTATAAAACATTGATATTTTGTTAATAATAAACAGTTTAGTTATTTTTTTGTAATATTTTGATGCACTTTAAGGTGTGCACTCATCACAATTTCTTCATTGTTGTCTAAGATACCGTTGTATTTCATTTCATGATAGTTATAGTTGAACAACTTTCTATGGATTTTGGATATTCGGGGCCATTTATATGTCAACTGCACCCAATAAGCAATCTGCGCTAAAAAAAATTACACGTGGACTCACTGTAGGTACAGTCATCACAGGTAGCACTTTTTTTCATGGACCACCTGTCTTAGCTTTAGGTTTAACAAAGCTATTTAAAAAGTCTTCAAAAATTGATGAAACCAATATTCAAATTACTAATAGCTGGCTTGGTGTCAATAATTGGCTCATTGATCATGTTTTACCTAATTTAAAATGGGACATTAGCATTGACGAAGGCCTTGATCTGAATATGCAAGGCCGTTATTTAATGACTTGTAACCATCAAAGTTGGGTTGATACCACGGTAAACCAATATTTCGGATTAACCCGTATGCCGCTTACCCGCTTTTTTACCAAGTGGGAGCTCATCTTTATTCCTTTCGTGGGTCAAGCTTTTAAAATCTTAGGCTTCCCAATGATGAAGCGTCATACAAAAGAGCAAATCGCGAAAAACCCTGAACTCAAAGACCGCGATATGATGGAAGCACGTAAAGCGTGTGAACAGCTCTTAAGTCAACCTTTTACATTATTAAATTATTTGGAAGGGACTCGTTTTACTCAGGAAAAACACGACCAACAAAAATCACCATATAAACATTTATTAAAACCTAAAGCAGGTGGTTTGGCTCTGGCGTTAAATATTTTGGGCGACAAAATTGATGCTTTAGTTGATATGACCATTGTCTACCCTGATGGCGTACCAGGTTATGGCGATTTCTGGCTAGGTGACGTTTCAAAAATTGCGGTCAATCTTCGAAAAATTGAAATACCAGACTGGGTTCTCGGGGGTAATTATGAAGATGACCAAGTTTACCGTGAACGTTTTCAACAATGGGTACATGAACTCTGGACTGAAAAAGATCAGCTCATCGAGAAAATGAAAGCTCAATACGCGACTACGAATCTTTAAAAAAGAATCCACTTTTATGCAAAACAGTTCCGGAAAGCAAACGAAATATCACCGTGTAGATTCAAGCAGCCTTTCATTTAAGCTGTTTTTGGTCTACGACATCTTTATGGTGTTTATTATCATTTTCAATCTGTTCTGTCTTGCAGCCAATTTCTTTTTAATGAGCAGTATTGGGGCATGGTTCTTTGAACATATCCATTTGCCCCAAGTATTGTCTTTCTACCGTACCCATTTACACCCATGGGTTATTACCTCTGAAGCCTGGTTTATTGGTTTTCTAATTATTGAACTACTGGTCCGTTGGGGAATTGCTATCGTTTATAAACATCATAAGCGTTGGTTCTTCTTCCCTTTCATTCACTGGTATGAAATTTTAGCTATTATTCCTCAGCTACGTTTTCTACGTTTATCCCGTGCCGGGATTATTGCATACCGTTTACACGAACTTGGTTATCCGGTTATTCCTGAAAGCTGGAGAAAGACAGGTCTCTTTTATTACCGTGTGGTTATGGAAGAGTTGTCGGACCGCGTAGTGATTACCGTAATTGACGGTATTCGATACGAGCTTGAAACGAGTTCTAGCCATAAACAAATTATTCATGATTTGGTTAATCATCATCGTGAACAATTTACCGTAACCCTAACTGCCCTATTACAAGAATCTTTAGCAACTGCTTTAAAAGAACAAAAGCCTGCAATCACCCGAGCTGTCGGACAAATTGTAGATCAGGCAATAGAAGATACGCCTGAATTAACACAATTATTAAGGCTTATTCCACTTGTAGGGGGACGTATTGAGCAACAAATTCAAAGTATTGGTCAACGTCTTGGTGAAAATATCAGTGCTGGTTTAATAGAGCCGTTAATTGAAGGTTCAGCCGCACACCCTAATTCAACTTATCAATTAATTTCTCAAAAAATTAGCCATATAAATATTGATAACCATGAACTTGAGCAGCTGGTTGAGTCTGTCGTTTTTGAAACGCTAGAAGCTGTCCGTAAACAAGTTAAAGTTAAACAGTGGCAACAAACACTCGCGGAGTATGATCGAATCAAAGAATAAGCATTTATTTATTTTTTTATAAATCACGCTAGAGAATTGGTACGATTTGTTCTAGCATTTGCTCTATTTACAATAAACTTAACGATATTACAGCTCGTTTTAACGCCTTGAAGGAAGACTTATGGCTGATATCCGGATTACCGGCAGAATGGTTAACTTTAGCAGGATAACCTTCGATACGAATGATCATGATGTGATCCGCCAGCAATTATCAAATATATTAAATGAAGGTTCCTATCAGGGAACTGTCGTTATTATAGATAGTACTGTTGAACAAGAGCTTATTGCTTTAATTCAGCTGTTAGTCAGCTTAGGCTTACAGCCTATGGCTGTCATTGACGGTATTTTAGGCGACGAAGCACGCGCCATTCAGTTCCCTGTATTACCGGCAGATCAGCCATTACAACGTATTAAACCAACTGCAGAGCAAGTTGCAATTGTAGAGAAGCCTACCTCTGCACAAGCTTCAGTAGAAACAAAAAAACCACTAAATAATAATGCAGTTGCCCATATTACCTCTTATCATGATGAAATTTTGCGTACAGGCCAATCTCTTGTACAAGACCAAGGCGATATTATTTTAAAAGCTGGCATGAATAGTGGTTCCGAAGTGATTGCTTCAGGAAATATACATATTTATGGCACGGTTCGTGGTAGAGTCATTGCTGGTGCGGGTGGGCACGCTGCTGCACGCATTTTTTGCCAATCTTTAGAGGCTGAACTCGTTTCCATTGCCGGAACATATTGTGTCGCAGATGATATCCCTAAACATGTGGTAAAAAAGCCAGTACATATTTATTTAAATGAAAAGCAAGAGCTTGAATTTGAAGCTCTAGAACTTTAGTTTATTAAGCAAATCACCAAAAAACAGCCCTTTTAAGGGTGTATGTATGACCATAATAGGAGTGGATTCGGTGGCCAAAATTGTTGTCGTAACATCAGGCAAAGGTGGTGTAGGTAAAACTACAACGAGTGCATCTTTTGCAACAGGTTTAGCCCTTCGTGGTCATAAAACTGTTGTGATTGACTTTGATGTAGGCTTACGTAACCTTGATTTAATTATGGGTTGTGAGCGTCGTGTTGTTTATGATTTCGTCAATGTAATTAATAATGAAGCACGTCTGCAACAAGCCCTTATTCGCGATAAAGATATCGAAAACCTTTACATTTTGCCGGCTTCCCAAACCCGTGATAAAGATGCTTTGAGCGACGAAGGTGTTGCTCGTGTAATTGATGAGCTTTCTCAAGAATTTGATTACATTATTTGTGACTCACCTGCGGGGATCGAGCGTGGTGCAATTTTAGCAATGTACCATGCAGATGAAGCAATCATTGTGACAAACCCTGAAATTTCTTCAGTACGTGACTCTGACCGCATCATCGGAATGTTAGATAGCAAAACTAAAAAAGTTGAACACAACGAAGGACGTATACGTAAACATTTATGTATTACACGTTTTAACCCTGAACGTGCTGACCGTCAGGAAATGCTGACGATTGATGATATTTCTAAAGATATTTTACGCGTACCGACATTAGGTGTTATTCCTGAATGTCCAAGTGTATTACAAGCATCAAACGAAGGTAAGCCAGTTATTCTGTATTCAGAAACTAAAGCTGGACAAGCGTATGATGACTTGGTTGCTCGCTTTCTTGGCGAAGACCGCCCTTATCGACACATCACAGCTCAACCTAAAGGCTGGTTAGCACGACTATTTGGAGCGTAGATATGGCAGGATTCTGGAGTAAATTATTTAGCAGTGAAGAAAAACCATCAAGTGCTCAAACTGCCAAAGATCGTTTAAAAGTCATTGTTGCATCAGAACAAGGTTTAGGCCGTCGTTTAAGCCAAGACAAGATTGACCAAATGAAGAAAGAAATTATGCAGGTGGTCAGTCGTTATGTTAGCGGTGTAGGCGAACAGCATATCCAAATGCAAGTTCGTTCTGAGGCGAACATTGAAATGTTAGAAATGAATATCAATTTACCTGAAGAACGATAATTCTATTTCTGACTATTCAATAAAACAGAATCAAGGCAAAATAACGCAAGTTATTTTGCCTTTTTTAAAATGAGGAGATTGTCATGGCATTATCACAGCCAGCAACTTTCAATGAAGAATGGTCCGATGAGCGTGTTTTTGCCTACCTCAACCAACTTCCTCCAAATGGTGTGAACGCAGACTTCCATGTGCTCTACCATGCTTTCAAACATATGCGTCCAAATGATTATGAACGTCTTTTAACTAAATTTGTTGCAGATGGACGAGATATTAATGCGACTAATCCGGAAGGCGAACGCATCCATGACGTGATTGCTAAATTTCCACGTCAATCAGCGCCGTTTTTAGAAGTTTTAGCAAAGTTTGCTTAAAAATAAAAAAGCCTCATAAAGAGGCTTTTTTCTTATTTAAAATTATCGATTCCCAATCAGGAAAATACCGAAAACGGTAAAAATCCCCCCGGAAATACCATCAATCCATTTTGAAAAATTACGGTAAGCAACTCTAAAACTTGGTAATGAGAAAATAAAAGTCACAAAGCAGAACCATAAAATTGTTTCAACCGACACAATAATAAAAAGCAGCCAATGGACTTGATCAAGCTGAGGGTTTGCTAAAAATAAAGAGAATACACTACCAAAATAGATCACAGCTTTAGGGTTCGATAAATTGGTGAGTAATCCCTTCATAAAAAATAAATACGGCGCTTTTGGTAATTCAACAGTTGTCACCTCTTCCTGCTGTTTTTTTGAAAATGCCGAACGCAACATTTGGTATCCTAACCAGCATAGATATAAACCGCCTGCAATAAGTAAACCTTGCTTTAACCAAGCCATTTTCTCAAAAATAATATTTAAGCCCATCAATGCTAAAGAAGCCCAAAACATAACACCCGCTGTTATCCCTGCAACAACCAGCATTGCTTCTTTACGAGATCGGCTCACTGCAGTCTGTGATACCAGAAAAAAATCAGGCCCTGGAGTAATAAGCGCACAAAAATGAATAAAAGCTAACGTAATTAACGCGACTAACATGTTGTCCTCCTGATTTGTTTCATTGTTATTTATTGAGAAGCACACATTAGCATTTTTTACTATTTGATAAAATCTCAAACTACCCATAGTAATTATTATTTTTAACCATAAAAAAAGCCTCCGAAGAGGCTTAATTTTAACTATAGATATTAAACTAAAATATCGCGCTTACCGTTGGCCCCCATAGCACTCACAATACCATTCTCTTCCATTTGATCAATGATACGAGCGGCACGGTTATAACCAAGGCTAAACTTACGCTGTAATGAAGACGTAGAAGCTTTTCGAGTTTCTAAAACAAACGATACACATTGATCATAAAGTGCATCACGGTCTGAACCACCATCACCTTCTTCAAAGCCACGCGAAGCAGGCTCTTCATCAAATGGAGTTAAGATCTCATCTACGTAGTCTGGTTCGCCACGTTCACGCCATGCATCACAAATACGGTTAACTTCATCATCACTAATAAATGCACCATGCACACGTTCTGGCTCAATCTTACCTGGCCCTAAGAACAGCATATCACCATGGCCTAACAAGTCTTCTGCACCACCTGCATCCAAAATAGTACGTGAGTCAATTTTACTGTTTACACGTAAAGCTACACGCGTTGGAATATTGGCTTTAATAAGGCCTGTAATGACATCTACCGATGGACGTTGAGTTGCAAGCAATAAGTGAATACCAGCAGCACGAGATTTTTGCGCTAAACGCGTAATCATTTCTTCTGCTTTCTTACCAACTTGCATGATCATGTCAGCGAACTCATCCGCCACAATGACAATAGATGGTAATGGCGTTAAACGAGGCGCACGCTCTTGTGTCGCTGAATCACTTGGTTTCCATGTTGGATCAATCAAGTCTTCTCCATTTGCAAGCGCTTCTTCAACTTTTCGGTTGTAGTCACTTAACTTACGAATTTTGAGGAATGACATAAGTTTATAACGGCGCTCCATTTCATTTACACACCAGTTTAAAGCACTCACTGCATCTTTCATGTCAGTGACTACAGGCGTTAATAAATGCGGAATATCGTTGTAGTTGGCTAATTCAAGCTGTTTCGGGTCAATTAAAATCAGACGCAATTGGTCAGGCGTATATTTAAGTAACATCGATAAAATCATCGAGTTAACGGCAACAGATTTACCCGAACCTGTAGTACCCGCAACTAACATATGCGGTGCTTTTGCCAAGTCTGTTAGTACCGGATTACCTGAAATATCTTTACCCATTGCCATACTAATGAGAGCACTTGGGTCACGATATGCAGGTGTTTCCAATAGTTCAATCAAACGTACCATTTCACGAGCACTATTTGGAACTTCAATACCAATATATGGTTTACCCGGAATAACCTCTACTACACGTACAGAAGCCATAGACATTGAACGTGCCAAGTCACGGGAAATATTAGTCACTTTAGATGCTTTCACACCCGGTGCCAAATCTAATTCAAAACGTGTAACCACTGGACCCGGCTGAGCTTCAACCACCTGAGCCTTCACGTTAAACTCTTGTAACTTGATCTCAAGCAATTCAGATAAACGAGAAAGCTGTTCCTCGGTAAAGTTAACTTTCTTATTTGGATCAACCTTATCAAGCAATTCAAAGCCCGGTAATGTTGGTAAATCTAAACGCTTTTTGGCCACTTGCATGGCACGAGACATTGGTCGACCTGATGCATCTGTTAGAGGCGCATCAAAATCAAACTCATCCTCAAGGTCATCCTGAGGCTTTCCAGCAGTTTCCTGCCAAGCTTCAATAAATTCTTCTTTTGACAGCTTCTCTGCACCAATCGTAGTTTGAATAGGCGCTTTTACAAAAGCCGAAGATTGCGCATAGCTACTTGCCTTGATCGGTTGAGTTGCTGGCGGGATATCCTCATCAATCAATAGGTCATCAAAATCATCAAAGACTTCTTCATTCGATAAATTTTTAGGTGACTGATTTAAATTCGATACAGGTACAGATGATTCAACTAATGTTTGAGGAGCTTGCGGTGTAACTTCTGGTTCAACATGATGATCTTGAACAAATGGCGTATGCACATCAGTTGCCATTTTACTATTTGGAACTGCAGCAAGTAGTTCATCAAAAATCTCATCATCATTCCAATCTAAACCTTGATGAGTATTCGATGGTTGATTTTGTTTAGCCTGATAAACTGTTTGCTGAAATTGCTCATGAGTCGAAGGCTGTTCACTTGAATCATCAGCAGCTCTTAACAGCGCATCAATTTCTTGTTTATGGCTTACATCATCACGCTGTAAAGCACGCCAAACCTCTCCCGTAGCCACTAAACGCTCACTGTCTTTTTTAAGCTGCTGTGCTTGCTCAAGTGTACGCTCAAAGTTTTCTGGCTGAGGAGTTGGTTTTTCTTCAATTGTTTCAGGTTGGCTTTGTTCTTTAGCTAAAACGTCGGCAAATAAACGCTCTGCTATTTCATCATGTCGTGTAGAGCTTGCTTTGCTTTGAGCTTTTTCTGGTTGGGCATTTAGCTCTACTTCATCCGTAACTTCTTCTGCTTTAGGCATCTCTGCAACTTTTACCGTTGCTGCTTTATTCGCAGGCTGTGTGGTTAAGTCATAAGCAGATTCGTTAGGAGATACATTTTTATAGAATAAATCTTGTAAATAACCAGGCATTGCTTTGAGCGTAACCCATGTTTTGCTCCACTGCACCCCAAATGCCAAAGTGAACAATACCACTCCGAAAACAAGTAGAAATAATGTCGCACCATAAATTGTTAACAGTTGAGATAAGCTTTGCCCCAACTCATAACCAATAATCCCGCCTGCCGCATTATCTAAAGTATCTGCAGGTACATTCCAGTGAAGGTAAAGCAAACTCGACACAACAAGAATTAAGAAGAACTGCGCAGCATAACGGAATGGGCGGTTTAGAAAACTATGTGGCCACCAGACTTGAATCGCTTCAACAAATAGGAAGATTGGAATAAGTAAACTTGCCCAACCTAAAAAGCCAAACAGCAAATCTGCAATCCATGCACCGGCAATGCCACTTGCATTGGATACTTGCTGAGTATCACTTGAAATATGCATCCAGCCCGGATCAAATGGTGTATATGTTACTGTCGCCAGAAACATATAAATCCCAAAAGAGACCAAGAATAATGTCATCAATAAGCGCTGTGCATAAACACTTGACACCGCAGTCATATACTGTCCTGTAACCCATTTAATTATTGGTTTAGAGATGTGAAGACCTACATTTCAGATCTTCAACGATTGAACTTTATATTATGCACCTGTTCTTACAAAAAAGGTGCATGATTCTTTACAGTTGTTGTTAACATAAGGCTCTTCTATATTGTTATATAACTTAATTCGATTGACCTGATCAATATTATCCACATTGATTTAACGCTATTGGTCGGCAATTTCACGTATAATTTTCAAAATTCTCGAAATAAATAAGGATACCCTCAATGAGTGCTCGTCATTCTCGGTTAATTATTCTCGGTTCTGGCCCTGCGGGTTATAGTGCAGCTGTCTATGCAGCACGCGCAAATCTTAAACCAACACTTATTGCAGGTTTACAGCTTGGCGGCCAACTTACAACAACAACCGAAGTTGACAACTGGCCGGGCGATCCTGAAGGTTTGACTGGTCCTGTCCTAATGGACCGTATGCAAGCACATGCTGAACGCTTTGGTACCGAACTTGTCTATGACCATATTAATGAAGTGGACTTGAATGTACGTCCTTTTGTTCTTAAAGGTGATATGGATGAGTACACTTGTGATGCTTTAATTATTGCAACTGGTGCGACAGCTCAATATCTTGGCTTAGAGTCTGAACAAAAATTTATGGGTCAAGGCGTGAGCGCATGTGCAACATGTGATGGCTTCTTCTACAAGAATCAAAATGTGATGGTTGTTGGTGGTGGTAATACTGCTGTTGAAGAAGCACTTTATTTATCAAATATTGCTGAACATGTGACACTTGTACACCGCCGTGATTCTTTACGCTCTGAGAAGATTTTACAAGATCACTTATTTGCTAAAGAAAAAGAAGGCAAAATCAGTATTGTTTGGAACCATGAGGTTGAAGAAGTTCTTGGTGACAATACTGGCGTAACAGGTGTTCGCTTAAAATCTACGAAAGATGACAGCAAACAAGAAGTACAAGTTCAAGGCTTATTCATTGCAATTGGCCATAAACCAAATACCTCTATGTTTGAAGGTCAGCTAAACTTACGTGATGGCTATATCCAAGTGCAAAGTGGTACTTCAGGTAACGCAACAGCGACTTCTGTAGCAGGCGTTTTTGCTGCTGGTGATGTTGCTGATAGTATCTATCGTCAAGCGATTACTTCGGCGGGTTCAGGCTGTATGGCTGCTCTAGATGCCGAAAAATATCTAGATAACCTTTAAGTTTAGATATTTCAAACAGCCGTTTTATAACGGCTGTTTTTTTGGAATTTATAATAATTACTGGCTGCTCAGTATTAATTTTTATAGCATAGCCCTAAAGCACATATTATTTTGGTTTTATGAAAACACTGCCTCTATCTCAATATATTTTCCCAGATCCGGAGGAATCAGATCCAGATGGTCATGGTTTAATTTGTATAGGCGCTGACCTCTCCCCTTCCACACTCTATGAAGCGTATACACATGGGCTTTTCCCATGGTTTAATGAAGATGAACCCATTTGTTGGTGGAGCCCTGAACCACGCTGTATCATTTATCCTCAAAACTATAAACCGAGTAAATCGCTTATTCGGAACATGAAAAAATATGATTACACCATTACGGTAAATCGTGCTTTTGAGCAAGTCATTCGCTCATGTTCACTACCTCGAAGCTATGCTAATGAAACATGGATTAGTGAAGATATTATTGAAGGCTATTGTGGAATGTTTGATGCCGGTTATGGCTATAGCGTAGAAGTCTGGCAAGAAGAGCAGCTGGTAGGTGGTTTATATGGGGTAACGATCGGTAAAGGTTGTTTTGGCGAGTCTATGTTTAGTACCCAAACCGATGTTTCTAAAATGGCTTTTTATACGTTAATGTTAATTGGTCAAGAAAATCAGCTTCCTTGGGTTGACTGTCAACTTGTAAATAGTCACTTAATTAGTCTTGGGGCTTGTACACTTTCTCGGCAAGAATATCTTAAATCGTTACAAGATGTAACTATTCACCCCTCTATCAATTGGAAAAAGTATCAAGAACGTGTATTTTCAAGTAAAACAATAGCATTAAATGCAAAATTAATGGAATGATAACAGGAGGGACCAATTATGAAATCATATCACCCGAAGTCCCTTTTAAATGATCTGCAATATTATATTACTCCACCTCATGATTGCAGCTATTTAGAAAATAAATCAGCACGCATGGTCTTTTTAGACCCGATTCATCGGATTGATGTGGTGACGCTTTCTGAATTATCGCGATTAGGTTTTCGTCGTAGTGGCGACTTTGTATACCGTCCTGAATGTCATTTATGCAGGCAGTGTTTATCTTGTCGTGTACCTGTTGCCGATTTCCAAATGAACAGCATGCAAAAAAAAGCATGGAAGCGAAATCAAGATCTCACCATGACTGTTCTACCAACACGGCAAGCCTCACAAATTCATTATGATCTATATGAACGTTACATTAACGAGCGCCATGCCGATGGTGATATGTTTCCGCCAAGTTTAGATCAATTTGAAAAATTCTTGGTCCATAGCTGTACAGATAGTTTCTTCTTAGAACTATGGAAAGACAATCGTCTTATTAGCGTTTCGACTTGTGATTTAATGGATGATGGGTTATCTGCCGTCTATACGTTCTTTGACCCAGATGAACACCGTAGATCTTTAGGCGTTTATTCAATTCTGAATCAAATCGAATATGTAAAAACACTCGGTTTAGAATATGTCTACTTAGGTTATTGGGTTCCCCACTCAGCTAAAATGAATTATAAATCTCAATATACGCCGCTAGAACTTTTACTAGATGGGCAATGGCGCCGCTTAAATAGATCATTATCACCAGAAGAGATCAATCAGTTGGGTAATTCCCTCATGACCACATTACCTTCTGAATGGAATAATTTAATTATTAAATAACCTACTTCTGTCTTGTTGTTCAAACAGCAACAAGACAGGCATTCTTAGAATAAAGAAGCAAAGTCATCAGTACAGCTTTTTACCATAATAACGGCATTTTCACGTCCACCCTCTTGGGTTGGATAATAGTTACGACGTACATCAATTTGGTGAAACCCTGTTTTTTCGTATAAACCAATAGCAGCTTTATTGCTTTCACGTACCTCTAGAAAAATTTGTACGGGATGATTTTCTAAACGTTCAATCGACGTATCTAACAATTGATATCCTAATCCTTTACCTTGCATTAGAGGATCAATTGCCATGAGCAGTAAATTCGCTTCATCTAATACAGGTTGTAAAATACAAAAACCAACCACCTTATTATTTAATTCTATTACCGTACATTGGTAAGAATTTAAAGATTCTACAAATTGCTGTCTAGACCATGGGTGTGTTTGAACAAGCTTCTCAATTTGAGCAACACTATCAATATCTGAGGCTTGCATAGTACGAATCATGAGTTTCAACACATTTTTAGATTTCAAAGTAAACGTATTATAGAAACTTAAATAGAAAAAACGAGTAAAAAAAAGAGCAATTAAATTGCTCTTTTCCAGTCAGTTTTTTAGAGACCTAATTTTTCACGCCAAGTGGCCAATAAAGCTGTCGTATCCGAATCATTTGGATGGAATTTTGGTCTTAAGAAATCTAATAATTCTGGAATTTGACGAGTCATAAAACCTTTACGGCCATACATGAACTTAAGCATGTATTTGGTATCTTTCCATGTTAATTTATCATCAGTCTTAAGTAACTTAGCAGTAAAATAAGACTGAGTAGCAAAAATTAAGGCCATTGCAATGATTAAAGCAGTTGAACGCATAAAATAAGCCTTTGGCCCCTGCCCATACATATTGGTATAAACATCAAACGCCACAGCTTTGTGTTCATTTTCTTCTACCGCATGCCACATCCATAAGTGATACATAGTGTCATCTTGGAACATGGCTTGAATTTCAGGGTTTTGTAAAAGCTCAGCCGCAATAGTTGAGGTAAAATGTTCTAAAGCACAGGTACCTGTTAAATCAATCATTTCTTTTGTATAACCAAAAGGTTTCATTAGCTTGGTTACAACCGCAGTACCTACTTTAATAACTTTACCTGTCTGTTTTTCCATTTTACGAACATCATATCCATCCGCCTGCGCAGAAGCATTAAATGCAAGATGCTCTTTAGAATGCATAGCTTCTTGGCCAATAAAAGCACTTATTTCTTTTTGAAGTACTGGATCAGCCAGTTTAGGATCGTTTCGCACAGCACGAGTACTGTTTACAAAGAACTGCTCTCCTTCCGGAAAAAGAGCCGATAATGCTGTCATAAAATGAGTTAATCCTGCATCGTAATTTGCCCAATAGCGTGGAACTTGAGCAAACTCAAAGTCCATACGACGCACAGGGAAACTTGCTCCGGCACGATTAGAAATATTTACTTTAGCATTCATGTCAGACTCCTTTAAGCGAATCGAAAATTCACTTATATCCTTATTTATTTTCTTAATATTTATAATAATACGCCTTTAAAAGCGCTATTTAAGTGCAGATGAGGCCAGCAAATTATCAGATGAGGTCATCAATAGCCTCATACTAGGGCAAAATGAACAAGTATCTTTTAAAAGAAAAGTGGATCATAATTTATAGACACTAAAAAAGAGCTGCTAACAGCCCTTTTCACTTACTTTCAGCTTAAAGTCCAAGTTTAGATTTCCAAGTTTTTAACAAGCTAACCGTATCTAAATCATTGGGATGAAAACCTGGCTTAAAATAAGCAAACATCTCTTTAGCCATACCCGTAATAATGCCTTTCGACGGGCTATAACCATATTTATAAATCACAAACAACTCATCTAAGTTTAATTTATGGTCTTGCTTTAAAAGACGAACCACAAAGGAAGATTGAATTGCGAAAATAAGAGCCATTGCAAAAACAAGTGAACTTGTGCGTAAAGCATAAGCTTTTACACCTTTACCAAAGACACCTTCATACACATCAAATGCGACTGCTTTATGTTCATTTTCTTCTATTGCGTGCCAATACCACATGGTTGACATCGTTTTATCTGTCATCAACTCTTGAATGTGGGTATTAACTAAAAGCTGAGATGCAATGGTTGCAGTAAAATGTTCAAGGGCTGTAGTAGCAGTCAGGTCCACCATTTCTTGCGTCATACCAAATGGTTTTACGAGCTTTGCAAAAGTTTTACGGGCAGTTTGAATAGCCGTATCGGTGAATTTTTCTAAAGTTTCAACATCATGACCAAATTTTTGGGCAGAAGCATTAAAGTTTACATGCTCTTGAGTATGCATCGCCTCTTGACCAATGAAAGCACTGATTTCTTTTTGTAGCTCTTCATTGTCTTTAATTGCTGGGTGATAACGCACAGCACGTACACTATCAATAAAGAACTTTTCACCAGCTGGAAATAGCGCTGATAACGCTGTCATAAAATGTGTAAGTCCAGCGGAACCATTCATCCAGTATTCTGGCACATCATTAAAATCAAAGTTCATACGATGTACAGGAAAGCTTGCCCCTGCACGATTTGTGATATTCACTTTAGCATTCATAGTGAAAGCTCCTTACCAGTAACCTAAGTTACTTAAACTTTATTGTTCGTTTTCTTGATTCTTATCATACAAACTTAATAAAAAGGCTTAAGTGCAAATAGGGACATTGAAGTATCAGTTAAGGCCAGCTTTCAACTGAATTGTCTAACAATTCGATATAAAAAAAGCGCCCCAAAAGGAGCGCTTTTTTCACTGAAAAGTGATTATGCAGTTACTTTAGCAACAACACCAGCACCTACAGTACGACCACCTTCACGGATCGCAAAACGTAGACCTGGGT
>NZ_JAALLK010000015.1:0-89211 GCF_011075215.1 Acinetobacter sp. EKM10A
ATGTGAGAGTAAGTCATCGCCAGCTCATTATTCTAAACACCCCAATCTCAAAAGAGGTTGGGGTGTTTTTTTATATGGAAAATCAATCAGAAAAGAATTATTTGAAGAATTATTAAAACTAAAATAATGGAATAAAAAATAATTTCATAATATTCCAATATTTGCTTAATCTATAAATAGTTCAAATTGAGTTTTCATCTATGCAGTTCAAAATTATCGCAGCCCAAGATCTAGATAGAAATCAACGTCATCAGATTGCTGAGTTATGTTTTTCTGCTTTTGATGAAGATCCTTGGACTCAATATGCTTTTATGCAAAAAGCTATTCATGTCGTTGGTATATTAAACAATCAAATTGTCTCACATGCCTTATGGACGGATAGAGTTTTTACCATAAATGGTAGTTCCGATGTGAAAACTGCTTATGTAGAGTATGTGACCACTGATTACACGATGAGAGGTAAGGGGATTGCATCACAATTATTAAAATATTTAGTAGAGACATTAACTCATCTGGAATATGAGCTTGCTGCATTACAACCAGAAGATGAAGCATTTTATGAAAAATTAGGATGGACTGTTTGGAAAGGAAATTTATCTATCAAACAAGACACTTGTAGTTATCTAACGGATGAGTATGAAGTTATGCTATATCCTTTAAATATTCAGATGAAAGACCGGCTATCAAATAGTTCAGAAGAGGACACTATTTGTGCAGATTGGCGAGAAGGTGAACTTTGGTAGCAACTATACTTGGGCTTTAATGCTGCAGCGGAAGCTTACTTTAAATTGGATACTATATATTGTAAATATTTGATTTTATTTCTTTTATATATTTTTATTTTTAATGTAAATTCCATTTTTTATTTTACTTCACTTTTTCTACTTTCCTGTTTAACTGACAAGCCTATAATGATTCAGAGTCATTCCAAATCTAATAAGGATATAACATGTCTACTGATCCACAATTCCCAACACCCAATAATTTAGGTATCGCAGTTTATTCAAATAATGCCGAAGCTATTGGTAATACACCTTTAGTACGTATTAACCGTTTGATTAAAACGGGCGCAACCGTATTAGCAAAAGTGGAAAGCCGTAACCCTGCATTTTCTGTGAAATGCCGTATCGGAGCGGCACTTATTGCAGATGCGGAAAAACGTGGTGTGCTAAAAGAAGGCATGCATATTGTTGAACCAACCAGTGGTAATACTGGTATTGCATTGGCGTTCGTAGCGGCGGCAAAAGGTTATTCCATTACTTTAACTATGCCTGCAAGCATGAGCCTTGAGCGTAGAAAAGTGTTAAAAGCACTCGGTGCCAATTTAGTCCTAACCGAACCAGCGAAGGGAATGAAAGGTGCAGTTGATGAAGCTGTGCGGTTAGCAACTGAACAACCAGATGTTTATTTCTTGCCACAACAGTTTGAAAACCCAGCTAATCCACAAATTCATGTTGATACGACTGGACCAGAAATCTGGCAAGCAACAGGTGGGCAAGTTGATATCTTGGTAGCTGGTGTAGGTACAGGAGGTACGATTACGGGTATTTCTCGTTATTTTGAACAAGTTCAGAATAAGCCATTGTACTCAGTAGCAGTTGAACCTGCTGAGTCTCCAATTATTACCCAAACAAAAAAAGGTGAGAACATTACACCAGCACCGCATAAAATTCAGGGAATTGGAGCAAACTTTATTCCAAAGAATCTTGATTTAGATCTGGTTGATGAAGTCTTACCAGTGAGTAGTGAAGAAGCAATTCAATGGGCGAGAAATTGTGCCACCCAAGAAGGTATTTTAGTGGGTATTTCAAGTGGTGCTGCATTGGCAGCAGCGGCTAAAATTGCAGAACGTCCTGAAAATGCAGGTAAAACAATTGTTGTTATTCTTCCAGATAGTGGGGAACGCTATTTATCTTCTGTTTTATTTGAAGGTTTATTTGACGAATAAAATTAACCATATAAAAAAGCCCATGAATAAATGGGCTTTTTTATTTAATCTTAATTTATAAAGCACTTTTTAAAGTTTTCTGATGACGTTTCACAGATCGAGCATATTTTTTTGCTTTGTGGCGTGTCCAGAAACTTCGTTCATATCCTGTTGGACCAACATTATAATATGCTGTCGCTTTGAACCAGCTATCTGCTGTCTGATAGTAATGATTTAAAATATAAGCACCACATTGGATGTTAGTAGATTCATCATACAAGTTACCAGCACAAGTTTGTTGCCAATAACTGGGAATAATTTGTGTTAACCCAATAGCCCCGGTGGGAGAGCGGGCATTACTATTATAGCTAGACTCTTGCCTGATCACGGCTGCCAATAAAAGCGGTGGAACATTATATCTATCAGCGCTTTGAATAATCATTGGAGATAGGCGATTTGCTGTACTTGGCGGAACGGAATAAGCTTTTTGTAAGCCAGACGAAAGCTTACTTGAGCGCCAAGAAAATGAACCGCTATTAGGGCCTAAACTTGTACATCCCGTCATTATTGTCATCAACGCAATAATAAAAAGTTTGAGACTAAGGCGCTGTAATTGTGATGGTGCAAAATGATCTTGAGCTAAAGATGAGGTAAGCAAAATACAAAACCAATAATCAAATTTCAAATGAAATGATGGTATTCAGCCGTATTTATTGGATCAATATAAGTTCTGTTGCTCAGCCCAAGCAAAAAGTAAGATTTTTGTATTATTGAAATGAAAAAACCCCGACATCCTGTCGAGGTTTCTTCGTATTCAGCTTTATGTAGCTAACTCCTGTCAACTACCGCTTCCTGCGTTCTTATTCTTCTTCAATGAGACTTCCTGTCTCTCTATGATTTATATGTTATGAAAAAATACTTAAGTTGAATATCCGTTAATGACCCCAAATTTTGTACGTTTTAACTTACAGACGTTCTTTTTCAACTATGGAGTTAAGTCCCTTGATAAGCATTTAAGGTCAATGCAAAATTTTCACCAAATTGTTGAGCAGTTTTAATATCTCCCTCATCAAAACCATCTGCATTACTAGCATGTTCAGTCTGAGCCATTAAACCTGACCATGAACCGAGTCGGTTAGCTGCTTGTGTATAGGCAACACCTTGATGCTGTTCTGGTAGAATTGGGTTACCTACCCATAACATGCCGTGTTGCATGCAAAAAGTAAAAATTGAAATTAGTGTGGATTGTTTATCACCAGCAGGAAGAGATGAAACGGTAAACCCAGCTGCTAATTTCCCTTTAAAACTTTGTTTTTTCCATAATGGTCCAGTTGCATCCATGAGCTGTTTTAACTTGGAAGATACACCACCTAAATAAGTAGGAGATCCCCAAATTAATCCATCATATTGGATAAGAATTTCTGGACGCTCGATAAGATCCTCGGCATTGAGTAAATCTGCTTTAATATTGTGATGGCTCAAGACGCCAATTTGAATTTGCTGAGCAATAAATTGGGTGTGGCCTTGGCGACTATGGTAAATAATGGCAACAGTTTTCATGGAAATTTCCCTTTATTTAAATTTGAAATAGTTTTGCAGTGAGATATAAACCACAGCCAAAAACACTATGGTTCAGCAAACTTTTCAGACAGTTCAAAAAAGGGTGAGGTGTTTTTGATGAGGCAAAACCACTACCCATAGCTGGTTGCATAATAAAAAAAGGAATGAGAACGGTGACCAAACCAAACAGTAGTGCTGAGTAAAACTGAGGATGGTCGAGCCAAGTCGAACCTACGATTAAAAGAAAGTTCAATGCAAAGATAATCCCGACACTATAGTGAGCAATCCAGCCTAATAAATATTCCCCCTTTATTGGGGTACTTTTAGCAATAGATTGATGGACGAGTTTTCCTTGAAATATCCAGCCTACCCAACGTCCAAGAAAGGCAAAGTTTAGAGTTGGGACCTTAAATATTTTTAGTATTAACAGCCATATATCCATAACGATGGTTGCACCAATACCAAGACATAAAGCTTGGAAGAACAGAGTGGAGGTATTCATTTTTACACCTTGCTTTTATACGTATGAAACGTGATAAATTTATTGTGCAAGTTAAAGTTCACTTGAAGTCAAGAGGGTATTATGGATATTGGTGAAGTCGCTAAGAAGGCAAAAGTCACAACGGCTACCCTACGTTTTTATGAAGAGAAAGGACTAATTAAGTCGATAGGGCGGCAAGGCTTACGTCGACAATACGGCAAACAAGTGTTTGATCAACTGGCATTAATTGCTTTAGGTCGTGCTGCAGGTTTTTCTTTAAATGAAATTGCCACAATGTTTGGGCAAGATGGTAAGCCTGATCTTGACCGTCAAAAACTAAAAGATAAAGCTGAACAACTAGAGCAAATGGCAAAGCGATTACATTTTATTAGTCAAGGATTACAACATGCTGCTGTGTGTCCTGCTGAAAATCATATGGAATGCCCAACTTTTCAGAACTTTTTGAAAGCAGCAATTGCTGGAGAATATCAGCCAACAAAACTTTAATTAGCTTTACTAACAAGTTCAGTTTTCTATTGGGTGCTAAACAATAGGCTTGTCATATTTTCGCCATAAAGATTTCATATTTTTGAAGCAAAAACTTCATACAAGCTTGATTAAATTTGCTTAATTTTTTACCAACTGTATAAAATCATGAGCAAAAAAACTTTAGTCGCATTATTATGCTGTGCCAGTTTAGGATTGACGGCATGTAACGATGATAACGATCAAGATCAAACTTCACCTACTGAAAACGTTACCGAACCAACTCTAATTTCTTTTGCTAAGTTACCTGTAGAAACTTATGCTGCTGGACCAGACTCAGGAGCATATGTGAAAGGTGCAAATGGAATTTATCCTCCGTTTAAAGGTCAACCTGTACAGGGATTTTCTGCTGCATTAAAAAATGAAGATGGCAGTTATATGGCAATGGCCGATAACGGTTTTGGGACTCAAGATAATTCATCAGACTTTTTACTTCGTATTTATAAAATAAAGCCTGATTTCAAAACTAAAACTAAAGGCACCAGTCAAGTTACTGTACAAAGTTTTATCCAACTGCGTGATCCGAATAAATTAATTCCATTTAATATCATCAATGATAATACACCTGAGCGTTTATTAACGGGTGCTGATTTTGACCCAGAGTCGATGCAGCGTACTAGTGATGGGACTTACTGGATTGGAGATGAATTTGGTCCATATTTACTCCATTTCTCAGCAGATGGTGTACTTTTAGACGCTCCGATTCCTTTACCAAATCCATTAAATCCGACTCAAGAATTACGTTCACCACAAAATCAATTTAATAAAGCACAAATTAATTTTGTGGAACCTCTTGTTCAACAAAGTGGCGGTTTTGAAGGAATGGCGATTTCGCCAGATGGGCAGTATCTTTACCCTCTTATAGAAAAGCCAATTAAATCAATTCGGGAAACAGAAAGACAACTGTTGATTTCCCAATTCGATATTAAGAAAAAAGCGTATACAGGAAAATATTATTGGTTCCAGTTAGACAGTAAAGCTACCAATATTGGTGATTTCCAACTCTTTAATGATAAAGAAGGGATCATTATTGAACGTGATGCCACGCAGAATAATTTAGGCGGCTATAAAAAATTAATCCGTATTAAATTAAATGAGTCAGGCCAGCTGGTCAGTCGCGAAGACTTAGTCGATTTAATTAAAATTGCTAACCCGAATATGTTGTATGGCACAGCTAGAGCAGGGGATATTGGTACGGGACAGGTTTTTGCCTTCCCATTTGAAACCATTGAAGATGTAATTATTGAAAATGGTACAACACTGACGGTTTTCAATGATAATAACTTCCCTGGGTCGACAGGACGTAATGCAAAGTTAGCCGATGATAACGAGATTATTCAGATTCGTTTACCAAAAGCTCTCTTCTAAGTCATATAAATAAATGAGTTCGATCTGCGGCGGATTTTATTCCGCCGTATTTAATCTAAGAATAAAATATTGAGTAAACTTTAATCAAATTAATTTCTATATTGTTGTTTTCGCGTGTTTTATAAACAAGGAAAATGAATGAAATTCATGTTAAAATGATCGGCTTTCATCTTTAGATGTCTCTCCTCCATTTGCTAGCCGAGATTCGCAAGCCATGTCTACCGCTTATACTATGCAAACTGCGCCAAAAGCGTTGTTTGATTACGACAAATATTGGGCGTCGTGTTTTGAACCAGCGCCATTTTTGCCGATGTCACGAGAAGAAATGGACCAACTCGGCTGGGATGCGTGTGACTTTATTTTAGTCTGTGGCGATGCTTATATTGATCATCCATCATTTGTATCGGGTGTGATTGGACGTGTACTTGAAGCGCAAGGTTTCCGTGTCGGTATTATCGCTCAGCCAGACTGGACCAATGTTGAAAGTTTCCGTGTATTGGGTAAGCCAACGATTGCTTGGGGAGTGACTGCGGGCAATATGGATTCGATGATCAACCGCTATACGGCAGATCGTAAAATCCGTTCGGATGATGCATATTCTCCAAACAATGAACCAAATAAACGTCCTGACCGTGCGGCAACGGTTTATTGCCAACGTTGTCGTGAAGCATTCCCAGATGTACCTGTACTATTAGGTGGTATTGAGGGTAGTTTACGTCGTATTGCGCACTATGATTATTGGTCAGACAAAGTCCGTCGTTCAATTTTGATGGATTCAAAAGCCGATATGCTTATGTATGGTAATGGTGAACGTGCCATTATTGATGTGATGCACCGTTTGGCTAAAGGTGAAAAAATCCACGAGATTACAGATGTTCGTGGTACAGCATTTATTATTAATAAACATAACAAAGCGGCTAAAGCAAAATTTGTTGAAATTGCCAGTAATGATGTAGATACGATTGGGCGTGTTGACCCAATTATTAACCCATATGTCATGACTGAAGATATTGATGGTTGTGAAATTGAGAAAGATAAAGGCAACACACTAGCTCAGTATCAAGGTTTTCAAAAAGAAATTGTTGCAAATCCGATTGTACGTGAAGGCGACCAACTTGATGAAAATACTCAGATTGTTCAGCTAAAGCCTGCTCAGTCAAAAGCGATTAAACACAAGTTACCTCCGCGAGAATTGGCTGTAATTCGTTTACCTTCTTTTGAAGAAGTGGCGAATGATCAAGTGCTTTATGCACATGCAAACCGTATTTTGCACCTTGAAACCAACCCGGGTAATGCACGTGCTTTGGTTCAACGTCATGGTGAGCGTGATGTCTGGATCAATCCACCTCCAATTCCTCTAACCACAGAGGAAATGGATTATGTATTTGATTTGCCATATGCACGTTTGCCGCATCCTGCATATGGAGATGCGCGTTTCCCTGCATTTGATATGATCAAATTCTCGGTCAACATTATGCGTGGCTGTTTTGGTGGTTGTACATTCTGTTCGATTACAGAACATGAAGGCCGTATTATCCAAAACCGTTCGGAAGATTCGATCTTACGTGAGATCGAGAAAATTCGTGATACAGCGCCGAACTTCACCGGTATTATTTCAGACTTGGGTGGTCCAACAGCAAACATGTACCGTTTGCATTGTAAAGACCCTGAAATTGAGAAGAACTGTCGTAAACCTTCTTGTGTATATCCGGGTGTTTGTCAAAACTTGCATACCGACCATGCACCTTTAGTACAGCTTTATCGTAAAGCCCGTGCGATTAAAGGGGTGAAGAAGATTCTGATTGGGTCGGGATTACGTTATGACCTTGCAGTATTGAACCCTGAATATGTCAAAGAGCTAGTACAACACCATGTTGGCGGTTATTTAAAAATTGCACCAGAGCATACTGAACAAGGCCCGTTATCTAAGATGATGAAACCGGGTATTGGTACGTATGACCGTTTCAAACAAATGTTTGATCGTTTTAGTAAAGAAGCAGGAAAAGAGCAATATTTAATTCCTTACTTTATTGCTGCACACCCAGGTACTTCTGATTATGACATGATGCATCTTGCGATCTGGCTGAAGAAGAATGGTTTCCGTGCCGATCAGGTACAGACGTTCTACCCATCACCGATGGCAACTGCGACAACCATGTATTATTCAGGGAAAAACCCACTCGCAAAAGTGGCGCGTTACACTGAAAATGTAGACATTGTAAAAGGTGAAAAACGCCGTCGTCTGCACAAAGCATTCTTACGTTACCACGATCCAAATAACTGGCCATTACTTCGTGAAGCACTTAAAGAAATGGGCCGTGCTGATTTAATTGGTAATTCAAAGCAACATTTAATTCCAACTTATCAACCGAAAGGGGCGGAAGGAGAATATAAATCTGCACGTAAGAAGAACTCGACTGTTGCGGGCGATTCAGTGAAGCGTTCAGGTCAAACAGTTCAAAATAAAAATCAGCATAAACGACCGCAAAAAGGGCAGGTACTGACTCAACATACGGGTCTACCACCTCGTGAGACAGGTGAAAAGAGACCATTTGGTGGTAAAAGTAAACCAAAATCAAAAGCTCGTGGATAACGATAAAAAAGGCTCTGTTTAAGAGCCTTTTTTATTTTTAAAGTGAGTGGATAAATCATATGGTGAGATTTCTGAGCATTTTTTATGTAAAAAGTGTAATGAAAAATGATAAATCCTAAAAATCTGACGAGCTGCACTTGATTGTTGCTGAGTCTGTGTTTATAAATAATGTGAGGGTGGCTAAATTTAAGCCAAGCTTGATAACTACAAGTGAAATTACTAAGTGAACCTTTTAAAGAACGGCTGTGTCGTTATCAATTAAAACAAAGCGTGATCTAGCAAAATCATTATAAAAAACTTAAAGGATGGACCCATGTACTATTTAATTACAATCTTATTACTATTTTTGACCGTTGTTATGGCGGCGAAAAGCCTCTCAAGAAAGCATCAACAAGACAGTGCTTTAAAGCGCCGTGCCGTGTTAAGTAGTCATGAACAAATGACATTAACTCGTTTACAGACAGTATTGCCTAAATTTACTGTGTTAGCTCATGTTTCATTTGATGCATTATTAACAACGAAATATGCTCACACTCGTCGCAAATATCAAAATATGACAGCTGACTTTGTTGTGCTTGATCAAAATTATCAGGTTGTTGTAGTGGTTATGCTTGAGGAAAGTGGTTTACGCCGAGCACATCAACAATATGAACGCCGTTTATTACAGCTTGCGGGCTATCGTGTATTAAGTTACAGCACTGTGCCAGATTATCATGAGTTAAGAAGAGACTTATTAACCCCTGAATCAGAGATGGCAACTTTACATGCAACGCCTCAGCTAGAAAGAATTTCAAATGCTTTTGTAAAGTCTTAAAAATTAGGTCTTACAGTAATTTAATTTTAAGCCTCATTAAATAAGATTTTAAAAAATGCTGATATTATCAACTTTAAAAATATAAAAAACTGAGCACTATCATGATCAATATTGCTCAGTTTTTATTGATTAAAATTAATAAGAATTAAGGAAGTACCGCAACAACGGTCATTTCTACAAGTACATCAGGTGCATAAAGTTTAGATTCAACACAAGTACGAGCAGGTGGATGCTCTTTGCTAATCCATGCATCCCATACTGTATTCATGGCTGCATAGTCCTTATCAATATCCTTTAGAAAAATCATGACAGACAGGATATGACTTTTGTCGGTTCCGGCTTCAGCAAGTAAGCGATCAATATTGTCCAAAGTTTGTTGAGTTTGCGCTGTAATATCCACACTGGTGTCATCAGCGAGCTGCCCTGCTAAATGGACTAAATTACCTGAAATCGCCACTTCACAATATCTTGAAGTTACGTGTAAGCGTTTTACCGTCATAAAAATGCTCTAAAGTGTCTTTATTGAATAGTTCGATTTTATGAAGAGTTCGTAGGCAGGTGCAAGCAAGTGCAAAAGAATTTCAGTAGATTATTGTTGTGATTTATAAGAACGGGCAAGCTCCATGTACTTTAAGTGCCCTGTAATATTCGGATTTGGTCGTCACGCCAATCACAGGACGATATGCCGAAAGTAAAGGTTGCTTTGGCATGTTGCAAATACATGGGTAATGAATATGCGCTGATTAGATTACTTCAAACTTTAAGCAAAAGGGAACTGTTTTTGTTTAAAACTTGTTCTTTTGTATAAAAAACAACACTTACCATAAGGACAACTGAAAGTCGTCAGCTTTAGTTTGTAATTGATAAACTCCAATACCAATGAGCCGAAATTGGAAGTTTTCGGGAATATGCATCTCATTTAAAAGTAAGAATAAAACTTGAATCAGGTCTTGTTGAGAATGAATTGGGTTTTTAAAACTTTTACTGTGTTGCAAAGTCTGGAAATTCTTAAGTTTGAGCTTAATATTTACGCCTCGGGCATTCAGTTGCTTTTTCTCTAAACTTTGCCAGACTTTTTCGGCTAGACCATGCCAGTAGGGTTGGCACTGGGCTAAAGTAAAGTCACTATCAAATGTGGTTTCTTTCGAAATTTGCTGTCGGGCACGTTCAGCTTGTACGGGCCGGTTATCGATGCCTTGAGCGTATAAATAAAGCTGTTGGCCATATTTACCAAAGTGGTGAACTAAAACAGCTTCTTCAATTTTTTGTAAGTCGCCTAGTGTATGCAATTCAAGCTGTTGGAGTTTTTCTTGAGTAACTTTGCCTACTCCTGGAATTTTCTTTAAGGGTAAGTCCTGAATAAAACTGGCTACTTGAGAAGGTTTTATAACAAACAGGCCATTCGGTTTATTCCAGTCGGACGCAACTTTTGCCAAGAATTTATTAGGTGCTACACCAGCCGAGGCTGTCAGTCCGGTTTGCCTGAAAATATCTTCCCGAATATGCATAGCCACTTCGGTCGCACTCGCGATTTGTTTTAAATTTTCAGTGACATCAAGATACGCTTCATCTAAAGATAAAGGTTCAATAAGAGTGGTGTATTGTTGAAATATACTATGAATTTGAGCCGAGATGGCACGATATTTTTCAAAATTCGGCTCAATAATAACAACTTGAGGGCATAGTTTCCTTGCTTGGCTCATGGACATGGCAGAGCGTAAACCAAACTCACGGGCAGGATAAGAAGCAGCTGCAATTACGGCGCGTGGATGATGCGATGAAATAACTACTGGGAGATGCCTTAGATCAGGACGTTCTCGCAATTCGACCGATGCATAAAAGGCATCCATATCGATATGAATGATTTTGCGCATATTATTGTGCTTTCACGATGCCTTGCTGCTGTAAAAATTGGTGCCATTCTTTGACTGAACCCTCGTAAACATTTAAGTCTACTGGCTTTGTCATGCCTTCAATTTTACCTTGATTACTATGCTGCCAAAAGAGCCATTTTCGCTTGTCTTTCAGCTCAGGTTTCCCTTCGTAATCTCTGACCCAAAGTGGTGTATTAGAGAAACTCCCTATTAACACAATGTGATAAAAAGTTTTGGAAATATAAAAGATAGGCTGTTTGCCATAATGCTGTTTTAGGCGGTCATGCATGATGCCTATTTCTTTAAGTAATTGTTCTTTAGTATGTGCATTAATACAGTTGCTGTCATATTCCAGATCAATAACGGGAGGAAGGGCATCAGCTTTGTTGGGTACGGTTGAAATAAAATTTTCAGCTTGTGTTTTACCATCACGACATAAACGATAAAAATGATAAGCCCCGACATGAAAGCCATGTTCGCGTGCTTTTAACCAGTTTTCTTGAAATTTTGGATCTTTATAATCACCGCCTTCAGTCGCTTTTAAATAGACGAACTGAAATTTTTGGGGTGATATTTTTTTCCAGTTAATATTTTCTTGATGGTGAGAGACATCAAAGCCTTGAACTGGATAATCTTGAGCAATAGCTTTTTGCTGGTAGAACAGACCGAAGTAGGTGAGAACCCCCATAACACAAGCTAAAACAATCCCAATGAGGGTATTGTAGCGTGGTGTAGAAAAGGTTTTTGCCAGCTTGGTCATGCAAAACTCAGTATTAATATGAAGTTCACATCATAGCGTGATTCGCGAGCGAGAAACCACGCTAAAAATGCAACTGCTTACACAGGCGTATTTTTGGGAATCTGCCAAAAGATCAGTGCGGTAATGATATTAATACAACCTAAACAAATGAGGGTGACATGGAAGGCAGTTGTCACATGTGCTGTACCATAGTAATCGGTAAATATATTAATGAGTGTACCTGCCAGTGCAACACCAATACTCATTGAAAGCATCATAATCATTGATAAGAAACTATTACCGCTACTTGCGTCTTGTTGAGGCAAATCTTTTAAGGTAAGTGTATTCATTCCCACAAATTGTAATGAGTTTAATGTACCAAATAAGAAAAAGTGTACGGCTCTAAACCAAGTGGGGGTGTCGACAGTCATAATGGCAAAAGACGCAATACATAGACCCACTAAGGTTGTGTTAATTAACAGAAAGCGGCGATAACCCATTTTCTGAATAATCGGTCTAACAATCGGCTTGGAGAAAAGTGACCCTAACACTAACGGAATCATCATTAATCCCGCAATGAATGGCTCAAAACCAAAAGCGACCTGTAACATGAGCGGTAAAACAAAAGGTAAGGCATTACCACCAAAGCGGGCAAAGAAATTACCTAAAATACCAATCGCGTAAATTTTGTTTCTAAAGAGTCGGCTGCGGAACAATGCATTTTGATGGGTATGTGAATGGTAGGCATACCAAAGGGTTGCGACTACCCCGACCACTAATAAAGAAATACTAAACCATTTGGAATATTCAGGTGAGGCAAGATGTTCAATACCCAAAGACCAGCCAATCATTGCGACGACTAAGAGCACAAATCCAATAAGATCAAAAGTTTTAACGGTAGGCTCTTTTACATTTGGCATGACCTTTAATGTCATTAATATGCCCAATACTCCCATTGGAATATTAATAAGAAAGATCCAATGCCACGTTGCAACTTCAACGAGCCAACCACCTAGGGTTGGACCAGCTAAAGGGCCTAGTAAACCTGCCAAACTCATGAGGCTCATGGCTGCCAAAAATTGAGTTCGGGGAATAATTTTTAAAAGTGATAAACGACCAACGGGGAGTAATAACGCACCCCCAACACCCTGAATGACACGGAAAAATAAAAGCTGATTTAGGCTTTGAGAAAGGCCACAACCTAAGGAAGCAAGTGTGAAAATAATGATTGCTGATAAAAACGTATTTCTAACACCAAAGCGGTCGGCCAACCATCCACTTAAAGGAATACAGGCAGCTACAGATAAAACATAAGCCACCACTACGCTATGCATACGTAATGGATCTTCATTTAAATGGTGTGCCATTGCAGGAATGGCAGTATTTACAATTGTTGTATCTAATGCCTGCATAAAAAAGCCAATGGAAACCAAAAGAACCAATAGGCGATATTCGGGTTGCAAGGCTTGATGGGTTGGCGTGGCATTCATAACATTTGAAAATTAACGTTTTCGCCTAGTGTAAAACAAATTGAATTTAAAAAAAGTAAGTCAATGTTGAATAAACGCTTTGTAAGTTTAACTTCTATTATTTAGAGCAGCTATATAACCGGACTTTCAAGTGAATGAGTATAAATAGATAAAATAAAAAAAGCGGAAGAATCCGCTTTTTTGTTGAGGTAGAGAGCTTAAACAACAAATCTCTTTGGCATTTTTAAGTTTTTAATGACGTTATAAATTTGGTCGATTTCTTCACATACAATTAATTTAGCTCGATGCTGAAGAGGAAGGAAGCCTTCTTGTACAGCATGGTCTAACTGAGCAATTAACGCATTATAAAAACCATTTACGTTATATAAAATCATGGGTTTTTGGTGCTGATTGAGTTGACCCCAAGTCGCAATTTCCAAAATTTCTTCGAATGTACCTAAACCGCCAGGTAGCGCGATAAAAGCACTCGCGCGCTCTGCCATCATGGCTTTACGCTCATGCATGGTTTCTACCACATGCAACTCGGTCAGTCCTGCATGCGCCACTTCATAATCAAGCATAAATTCAGGAATGACCCCTACAGCTTCTCCACCATGTGCAAGTACACTTTCTGCGACTTGTCCCATTAAACCAATACTGGCACCGCCGTAGACCAAACCAAAACCTTGTTCAGCAATTCCGCTGGCTAACTCAATTGCCTTTTCGCGATAAATCGGGTTATTTCCTGCTCGTGAGCCACAATATAATGCAATAAGAGGTTGTGTTGTTTTTACAGATGTTATTGGTGAATCATTTACTGCCATTGTTAATACGCTATTCATTGCTTTATTTTCACCTTATCACGTTCATATTTCTTGTCTACACTAAGCAAAAAATATGACAACTTTATAAGCAGTTTTATAGGAAAGATTCATGTTTTGTATGGGTTTGGTGAATACATATAATGATCAAATAAAAATGATGAATTTATGTTAAATCTTGCCTATACTGAAAATTCGTTTAACAACATATGAACAAATATGGGTAGTGGTTGTAGTCGCTCCGTTTTAATTTCTTGTCCTAAAAAAACATTATTCCCCCTTTGTCTAGGCATGCCTTTTGCGTTGCCCAATAAAGATAAAATCCACCCAGCACAGGAGCAGGATCAATGATCTTTGAATGGATGTCTGATCCGTCTGCTTGGGTAGGCCTAGCGACATTAATTGTTCTTGAAATCGTACTAGGGATCGATAACCTCGTCTTTATTGCCATTTTGGCTGAAAAGTTGCCACCAGAACAACGTACTAAGGCACGTATAGTGGGTTTAATACTCGCTTTGGGAATGCGTCTTATCCTCTTAGCTTCAATTGCTTGGGTCGTGACACTCACCCAACCACTTTTCCATATTTTTAGCCATCCATTCTCTGGCCGCGATTTGATTTTATTGTTCGGTGGTGTGTTCTTGCTCTTTAAAGGCACCATGGAATTGCATGAGCGGATGGAAGGTAAACAACTTCATAAAGAAGATAATCCTGTTCATGCTGCGTTCTGGATGGTCATCGTTCAGATTGTTGTACTTGATGCCGTATTCTCATTAGACAGCGTAATTACTGCTGTAGGTATGGTGAAAGAGCTGTCAGTCATGATGGTTGCTGTTGTGATTGCTGTGGGTATTATGCTGTGGGCTTCAAGACCCCTCATGGACTTTGTCAATAAACACCCAACAGTGGTTATTCTATGTCTTGGCTTCTTGATGATGATTGGTTTCTCTTTGGTGGTGGAAGGTTTTGGTTTCCATATTCCGAAGGGTTATTTATATGCTGCGATTGGTTTCTCGATTTTAGTCGAAATGATCAACCAAACCATGCGTCGCAACCAAGAGAAGCTAGTGACTACTACAGATTTACGTTATCGCACAGCTTCTGCGGTTTTACGTATGTTAGGCAGTAAAAATAGCGGTTCTACTTCAGACGCTCAAACGGCTGATAAAGAAGATGTATTGGCAACTCAAGCTTTTGCTGATGAAGTCTTTGATGAAGAAAATGGCGCTTACCATAGTGTGCTTGTACAAGGTGTACTTGGTTTATCTGAACGTCCAGTAAAGTCAGTGATGACACCAAGACCTGAGCTTGAATGGATTGATTTAGACGAAGAACCAGAAGTTTTAAAAGAACGTTTAATGTCGATGACACATTCACGTTTAATTGTTGCTCGTGGTGAACTTGATAATATTGAAGGTATTGCGCTTACACATAAAGTTTTAAATGGCTTTATTGAAACAGGCGTTATCGATTTTCAAAAGCACTTACGTGAGCCAGTTATTGTGCATGAAAATGCTCAAGTGCTTATGGTGATGGAGCAATTACGTCAGGCTCCTTTACAAATGGCGATTGTTCTAAATGAATATGGTTCAATTGAAGGTATTGCCACACCAATTGATATTTTAGAAGCAATTGCGGGTGAGTTCCCTGATGAAGACGAACTAGATGCAGCAGCAGAAAGTTTGGAAGATGGATCGTTAATACTTGAGGGTTCAACCGATATTCGCCATGTATCGCTTTTACTTGGTCGTGACTTAGTTGATGAAAGTGAACAATATTCTACTTTATCGGGTTATTTGTTATTCCATTTAGGCCGTTTACCTGAAAATGGTGAAACTGTTGAAGCGGATGGTTATCGTTTTGAAGTTGTAACCATGGAAGGCCATAAAATCGAGAAAGTTCATATTGTTTCTATCGAACAGGATGAATCGAAAGATTAAATTGCGTGTCAGATTTAGAAACATCATAAAATAGCTCAACTTTGAGCTATTTTTTATTTGAGAAGTACCAAATGACCCAACAAACTTGTCCATGCGGAAAAGGCAGCTATGCAGAATGTTGTGAACCTTTACATTTAGGCACAGCAAAAGCACTCACGGCAGAGCAGCTTATGCGTTCACGTTATAGTGCATTTGCATTGCAGCAAATTGATTATATTGTGCAAACGACGGCTTTAGGACAGCAAACTGCTCTTGATAAAGAGACTATTGCGGAATGGAGCAAACAAAATCAATGGTTGGGTTTAGAGGTGGTTAACGCCAACGAAAAATTAGATAAAACCCATGCACAGGTGGAGTTCAAGGCCCATTATCATGATGGTAAAAGCGCTCAAATTCATCATGAAGTTTCACATTTTGTATTTCATCAGCAACAATGGTTTTTCCTTGATCCGACGGTCGATATGCAGGTCACCATGAAACAGCCTTGTATATGTGGTTCAGGAAAAAAATTTAAGCAATGCTGTGCACAATTCCTATAACTTTATCTTAAAATACGCCCACCGTTTGGCCTGAGGGAAAGGGCAATGTTACTCACCGTTATTTATATTATTGCGATTACTGCCGAAGCCATGACTGGTGCATTGTCTGCTGGGCGACGGAGTATGGACTGGTTCGGTGTTGTACTAATTGCCTGTGTGACGGCCTTGGGGGGTGGCTCTGTACGTGATGTACTACTTGGACACTATCCTTTAACGTGGGTAAAACATCCTGAATATTTAGTTTTAACGTGTTGTGCTGCATTTGTTACCATCGTTATTGCTAAATGGATGCGTCATTTACATAACATCTTTTTGGTGCTCGATGCTTTAGGCCTAATTGGGTTTACGATCATTGGTTGTCAGATTGCCTTACAGATGGGACATGGCTTTGTTGTGTCGGCGGTAGCAGGCGTTTTAACAGGAGTTTCGGGTGGTATTTTACGTGACATCTTATGTAACGACGTCCCGTTTGTCTTCCGCCGTGAGCTGTATGCGAGTATTTCTTTTGTTGCAGTCATTTGCTATTGGGTCTGTCTAGACTTAGGTTTGAGTTTAGAACTTACCGTTATTTCAACCTTAGTATTCGGTTTTACGCTTCGTTTAATTGCCATTTATTTTGGTTTGGAAATGCCTAAATTTATTTATAAAGATGATGATGCGGAGTCGGCTTCTTCAACCGACGAACATTAATCATGCAGAATTTCATGTGGGCATGATATAACAATTCTATATATGGTCTTGTCCACTTATTCTTTCCAGTAGAGTTAATCCTATGGATCTGGTTTCACGTATACAAAATCTTCCAATTGGCAAATTTCACTACACGCTTTTATGGGTAGTGGGTTTAGGCTGGATGTTTGATGCGATGGATACTGGCATTATCGCTTTTATTATGACAACCCTTGTTAAAGACTGGTCATTAACACCAGTTGAAAGTGGCTGGATTGTCAGTATTGGCTTTGTAGGCATGGCTATAGGCGCAGTTTGTTCTGGTGCCTTGGCAGATCGTTTTGGCCGTAAAACTGTATTTGCGATGACAATGGCAATTTATAGTATTGCGACTGCGTTATGTGCTTTTGCCCCTGATCTAAAGTGGCTATTAATTTTTCGGTTTATTGTTGGGTTGGGGCTAGGTGGTCAATTACCTGTAGCAGTCACACTGGTCAGTGAGTATGTGCCTGCTCATGTTCGTGGAAGATTTATCGTTCTGCTTGAAAGTTTTTGGGGATTAGGCTGGCTGGTTGCTGCGCTCATTTCTTATTTTATTATTCCTAAATTTGGCTGGCATATTGCCTTTCTTATAGGTGGACTTCCACTTATTTATATTTTAGTGATTTGGAAAAAAGTCCCTGAGTCGATACCGTATTTGATTAACCGTGGTCGTATTGAAGAAGCGCATGCACTGGTACAAAAACTAGAAGCCGAAGCATGTGTGCAAATTGTTCACCATATTGAAGTCGTGCCTGTGGCGATGCGACAAAAAGTTTCATTTAAACAGCTCTGGAGTGGTCAATTTGCTCGTAGAAGTTTAATGCTCTGGCTAATCTGGTTTGGCATTGTGTATTCCTATTACGGCATCTTTACGTGGTTGCCGAGTTTATTGGTGAAACAAGGCTATGACATTGTCAAATCATTTGAATATGTATTGCTTATGATTTTGGCGCAGTTACCGGGCTACTTGGCGGCTGCTTGGTTTGTCGAGCGTTTAGGTCGAAAAATTACACTTGCCGCATTTATCGGTTTTTGTGCTTTGTCGGCATATTTCTTTGGACAAGCCGACAGTGTAAATAGCATTATGTTCTGGGGCTGTCTCATGTCATTCTTTAATTTGGGTGCATGGGGAGTGTTATATACCTATACACCAGAACAATATCCGGCCAATATTCGGGCTTTCGGGTCAGGCTGGGCATCGGCAATGGGGCGTATCGGTGGAATTGTCGCGCCAATGGTCGTGACACATATGATGGTTGCTAAAAACGGCTTTAATCACGTTTTTATGATGTTTACTGTGGTTTTACTTGCCGTAGCTTTAGTGATTTTGATATTAGGTGAAGAGACTCAAGGTAAAAGGCTAGAGTCAATTGGGCTATAGTTTTTGCCTAACTTTATAGCAAGTAACTAAAAATATAGAGAGATAAGACACAATTTGACGCTCAGGTGACAGAGTCCCCCTTGTGTCTGTAACATAGCCCACTTAGCATAATACACACTTAAAATAACGACTGATTTGGAAGATAAGCTGACTATGACCAGCCTTGCGCATCATGCGACAGAAAACCGCTCTGTAGCCGAATTTACTGAACAGGCTTACTTGAATTATGCCATGTACGTCATTATGGACCGTGCATTGCCGCATATCAGTGATGGCTTAAAGCCCGTACAGCGCCGTATTGTCTATGCCATGAGCGAGCTAGGCTTAAAAAGCAGTGGCAAGCCAAAAAAATCAGCGCGTACAGTGGGTGATGTACTTGGTAAATACCACCCACATGGTGACTCGGCATGTTATGAAGCCATGGTACTCATGGCTCAGCCATTTAGTTACCGCTATCCTTTAATCGAAGGTCAGGGAAACTGGGGTTCACCAGATGATCCTAAATCTTTTGCTGCGATGCGTTATACCGAAGCTAAACTCTCGGCTTATAGTGAATTATTGCTGAGTGAATTAGGTCAGGGCACTAGCGAATGGCAAGATAACTTTGATGGTTCTTTAAAAGAACCGATCACTTTACCTGCACGTGTACCTAATATTCTTCTTAATGGTACGACAGGTATTGCTGTCGGGATGGCAACTGATATCCCGCCACATAATTTGCGTGAAGTTGTAAAAGGCACAATTGCTTTAATCCGTAATCCGCAAACCTCGGACGAAAAATTAGCTGAATATATTCCAGCTCCGGATTTACCAACCAAAGCTGAAATTATTACCCCGCCTGAAGAATTACTCAAAATCCAGACCACTGGTCGTGGTAGTTACCGTATGCGAGCGGTATATACCATTGAGAAAAATGAAATCGTAATTACTGAGCTGCCATATCAAGTCTCTGGTTCTAAGGTAATTACTCAAATTGCTGACCAGATGCAGGCTAAAAAGCTACCATTAGTTGTCGACGTGCGTGATGAATCGGATCATGAAAACCCGACACGACTCGTGATTGTACTGCGCTCTAACCGTATTGATGCGGAAGCAGTGATGAGCCACTTATTTGCGACCACTGATTTAGAATCAAGCTATCGTGTCAATTTAAACATGATTGGCGAAGATGGCCGTCCTCAGGTGAAATCAATTCGTCGTATTTTGCTTGAATGGATCGAGATCCGTAAAAAAACGGTAACTCGTCGTTTACAGTACCATTTAAACCGTATTGAAAAGCGCCTGCATATTTTGGCAGGTCTTTTAATTGCTTATCTCGATATTGATACAGTCATTCGTATTATTCGTGAAGAAGACCAGCCTAAGCCAGTCTTGATGGAACACTTCAATATTGATGAGATACAGGCCGAAGCGATTTTAGAGCTTAAATTACGTCATTTGGCCAAGCTTGAAGAGATGGAAATTCGTCATGAACAAGATGAGCTTTCCGCGAAAGCTGCCATTATTCGTGAACAACTCGAAAATCCTGAATCTTTAAAAAACCTGATTATCAGTGAATTAAAAGAAGATGCGAAAAAGTTCGGTGATGAGCGCCGTTCTCCAATTGTTGCACGTGCTGAAGCGGTTCAAATTAAAGAACAGGATTTAATGCCAGCTGAAACGGTAACAGTCGTTTTGTCTGAAGCAGGCTGGGTTCGTGCGGCAAAAGGTGCGGATGTGGATGCCGAAAATCTGAACTACCGTGCTGGGGACCAATATTTAAGTCATGCTGTCGGGAAAACCAATCAGCGAGTTTACTTCCTTGATGAAACAGGGCGCAGCTATGCCTTGCCAATTAGTAACTTACCTTCAGCGAGAAGCTTGGGGGATCCATTAAGTTCTAAATTATCACCAGCAAGTGGCGTATCGTTTATTCAGGTTTATTTAGATGATGATGAGTCTGAATTGATTGCTGCAAGTTCGGCAGGTTATGGTTTTAAAACGCAAACCAAACAATTAGATACCAATGCGAAAGCCGGTAAGACATTCTTGACGGTTCCGGATAAGGCAAAGGCTTTACCACTCATTTCTGCCCAAAACATGACGCATTTGGCTGTATTGAGCTCAGCAGGGCGTTTGTTAATTTTAGATTTGGCAGAACTACCAAATTTAAATAAAGGTAAAGGTAATAAGTTGATACAACTTGAAGGCAAAGAGCAAATTTTATCCATGACAACCCTGAACTTAGATGAAATAATTCAGGTGGTTGCAGGTCAACAACATCTCAAATTAAAAGGTGATGATCTACAAAAATACATGGGTAAACGTGCTTCGAAAGGTCAGCTCTTACCACGTGGATATCAAAAAGCAAATAAACTGTTGATTCAGAGATAAAGCTAGCGTCTGGCAACATAAATACGCTATATATGGCAACATGTTCAAGCAATGAACTGAACTTGTTGGTATTGAATAATGATTAAAAGGGCAGCAATTTGGAGTACTTAATTTGTACTCCATGCAAAAAATTTGGCAGGCTTAAATTGTCAAAACTTCTGTCTCATAATCTTGTTCGAAAGTGTCATGAATATGCCAATAAGTTTTAAATATGTTCTGGCACCAAGAAGCTAAAGAATAGCTGGGGCATTGAATAACAGTTATTACTAAGGATTACGAATCGGAGATAATGGCATTATGGAAAAGATTTGGTTTGCAGAATACCAAAAGACAGGGATTCCAGAAACAGTAGCATTGCCTGCAGAAAATACCTCACTTGTTGATATTTTTGAGCGTAATTTCCAAAAATTTGGTTCTCGTGATGCCTTTATCTTTATGGATAAAGCCATGTCATTTAACGAGTTGGAGCTTGCAAGCCGTAAGTTCGCGACCTATTTGCAAAATTTGGGGTTAGCAAAAGGTACGCGTGTGGCAGTAATGATGCCAAACGTGCTGCAGTATCCTGTAGTGGCATTGGCAGTCTTACGTGCAGGCTTGGTTTTAGTGAATGTTAACCCACTATATACTGCGCGTGAACTTGAGCATCAGTTAAATGACTCAGGTGCAGAAGTGCTCGTTATTATCGAGAACTTTGCAAGTGTTTACCAAAGCATTTTGGGTAAAACTCCAGTGAAGCATGTGGTTGTTGCTTCTGTCGGAGATATGCTAGGAACACTGAAAGGTACTTTGGTGAACTTTGTTTTACGTAAAGTCCGTAAACAAATTCCAACTTGGAATATTCCTGGGCATGTTAAATTTAACAGTGCATTAAATAAAGAAAATCCAAGCAATTATAAACGTCCGACTTTAACTTTAAGTGATACTGCCGTGCTTCAATATACCGGTGGTACAACGGGTGTTTCAAAAGGTGCTGAGCTGACTCACCGCAATTTGGTTGCCAACCTTTTACAGTGTGATGGTATTTTCCAAAGCAAATTCGGTGCAAACGATGGTGCTAAAGGCGATCGTATTGTTTGTGCATTACCGCTTTACCATATTTTTGCGTTCATGGTTTGTGCGATGTACGGTATGTACAAAGGGCAGGCAAATATCTTAATTCCGAACCCGCGTGACTTACCGGCTGTGATTAAGGAATTACGTAAATATCAACCTTCTTTCTTCCCTGCAGTAAATACATTATTTAATGCCTTGGTGAATAATGAAGAGTTCAAGCAACTTGACCATAGCAACTTAAAAATGGCTATGGGCGGTGGTATGGCAGTGCTGCCATCTACAGCAGAAGCTTGGAAGAAAATTACTGGTACAACCATTATTGAAGGTTATGGCTTATCAGAAACTTCACCAGTTGCAACTGCGAATCCACCTGCATCTACTGAATTTAGTGGCACCATTGGTATTCCATTACCGTTAACTGAGGTTGCAATTTTAGATGATGACGGAAAAGAAGTACCTTTGGGTGAACAAGGGGAAATCTCAATTCGTGGTCCTCAAGTCATGAAAGGCTATTGGAACCGTCCAGATGAGACTGCTAAAGTCATGACAGCAGATGGTTTCTTCCGTACCGGTGACATTGGTGTAATGGACAGCCGTGGATACGTCAAAATTGTAGACCGTAAAAAAGATATGATTTTGGTTTCTGGCTTTAACGTTTACCCAAGTGAAATTGAAGAAGTGATTGCTAAACATCCAAAAGTATTGGAAGTTGCTGCAATTGGTGTTCCAGATGAAAAATCAGGTGAAGTGCCAAAACTCTTTATTGTGAAAAAAGATCCAAGCTTAACCACAGAAGAAGTTTTGAACTTTGCTAAAGAAAACTTAACAGGCTATAAACGCCCTCGTTATGTTGAGTTTATGGATGAATTACCAAAATCAAATGTAGGCAAAATTTTACGTAAAGATTTGCGTAAACCTGCGTAATGATGAATAAAAAAAGCGCCGTAAGGCGCTTTTTTTAGTTTAATGGTTTTTCATAAACCAACGATCTACATAAGGACGACCAATTCCGACCATACCAACAAAAACTAACATGGTACCGAGTTGTAGACGTAAGTGAGTTACATCAAGTTGACCATAACTGAGATAATTATCTACAAGACAATATATGGTAATCACAATGAGCCAGTGCCACAAAGGAAGTCTTTGGACACCCACAGCAATAAAGGTCACTGTTAAGATCACGAAGGTACCCAGTGTAGATTGCCAATTAAAATTCGCACAAATTACACTCAGTAAAAAAGCGACGATCGGTAATACAATTTTGAATATACGATCTACCTGAAGCTGGTTCTTCTTTTGCTTTTCTAAGACCTCGAACAATTCTTTTTGATCAGGTTGTTGCATACATAGCCCTATAAATCAGTGATGACATGCGGTTGCATAAAATTTCAGGTAAAAACGATGAGTTATGATAGCATGATCAACAGTATTTTCAGTGATGGATGGCACTATGCACGGCATCAGCAGCATTATCTATATTATTTTAGTGGCATGTTTGCTGCCATACGCATTTACCGTGATTGCAAAATTTACCGGTGGTTTTCAGCCCGTCGATAATCAGAACCCAAGAGACTTTCTTGCTAATACAAAGGGTATCGCTGCTCGGGCAAATGCAGTACAACAAAACAGTTTTGAAAGTTTACCTTTATTTTTAACAGCTATTTTGATGGCTGAATATATGGTGGTTCCTGAATACTTTATTTTAAGATTGGGCTGGGCCTATATTATTTTACGTGTGATTTATGGCATTTGTTACTTAAGTAATTGGGCTACTTTACGCTCTATCGTCTGGTTTTTATCATTGTTATGCCCAATATTCTTGTTGATCGTGACAATTAAGTTGACTTGAGTGTCATTCTGTCACCATTCATATCAACTTTCGCGTGCGCGCATTGTATAATCGGCATCATTTTGATGATATCCACGTTATAATCGAGTGGATTTTACATCTGACTTCATAACGAAAGAGTATTGATATGAGTTACAGCAATATCCCAGCAGGTAAAGATGCACCAAATGACATCTATGTCATCATTGAAATTCCTGCAAATGCAGCGCCAATTAAATATGAAATTGACAAAGATTCTGATGCATTGTTTGTAGACCGTTTCATGGGTACAGCAATGTTCTATCCAGCAAACTACGGTTATGTACCAAATACTTTGTCTGAAGATGGTGACCCATTAGACGTACTTGTTGTAACTCCACATCCTGTTGCTGCCGGTTCTGTAATCCGTTGCCGCCCAGTGGGCAAATTAAACATGGAAGATGACGGTGGTATCGACGCGAAATTAATCGCTGTTCCACACGAAAAATTATCTCCGCTTTATAAAGATGTTCAGGAATATACAGATCTTCCTCCATTGTTGATTAGCCAAGTTGAGCATTTCTTCAGCCACTATAAAGATTTAGAACCAGGCAAATGGGTGAAAATCAGCGGTTGGGAAGGTGCTGACGTTGCTAAAGCGGAAGTATTGAAAGCAATCGAAGCTGCTAAAAAATAAGCTCTAATTTTTAAGCCTAGAGCGTCGCAATTGATATTCTGGGCTTAATAAAAAACCTACCTGTGTGACCAGAGGTAGGTTTTTTTATGCTTGATAAATCTGTGAATTAGAATAATTTCACAGGAATATCTAAGAAAATACGCCATTCATTGGTATCACCGATGTAAGCGCCTTGGTAAGCATCACTTGCACGGTAGTAAGAGTTACGAATACGAAGGCTTGCATCTTTAGCAAAACCACTTTGAACTGTGTATTTCACTTGGTTAAAGAATTCGCGTTCTTGAGCATCATCAGTTACATTTCTAACCTTGATGTCCCAACCATATACAAATGCAGTGGTCCAGTTTAAACCAGGTAATACGCCTAACTTGCCAAAATCAACATTGTATTGAATTTGAGCAGATTTCTCGTGGTTACCGATGAAATCAGACATATAAGAGTTTGGCAAATAAATACTTTGGAAACCATCAGCATTTTGGCCATAGTCGTAACCAACATTACCAGTGTTTTGTTGATATGCTAACATCACACTATGTGGACCAGTCGCATAAGTACCTGAAATAGCCCAAATATTATTGGTCTTTTCTTCGCCAGCTATACCATCCGCAGCATAATTTGGTGCTACAGTTCCAGTTGCTGAATAAGTGTGTGCATTTGCATCAAACTTAGTATGGTATCCACTAAAATCATAAGTTAATGAACTGTCATTTGCTAAAGGTTGTTTAAAGTTAACATTAGCATAATGGCGTTCAAGAGCATTTTTGCTGTCTAAGCCATAATAAGATGCATTTAAGTTATCATTAAACTTATATTTAGCACCCCACACAATTGCACGGTCAAGACCTCTGCCAGAAGCATCCGCATCGGTATTGATTTGGTCAGACATTTGGTCTTTAGTAAATTTACCAGCAACAACCTCAAGGTTCTTGATTTCATGGCTAGTTAATAAAGTACCTGTGAAGTATTCAGGAACCATACGTCCTGTATTACTTGCAAGGACTGGTAAGTCGAGTACTTGAGTACCGTAACGTACTGTTGTATTCGAGAAACGTGCCTTAACGCTGCCACCACCACGAGCCCAGTGGTCGTAAGCTGAACCATCGTTGTGTTTTGGAATCATTTGGTTTCCAGCGTTTTTGTTTTCGCCAATTTTAAATGATCCGTCACCAACAACGCCTACACCGAAACCAACGATACCAGGAGTAAAGCCAGATTCGATACTTACAATTGCTGATTGAGCAACTGAGCTAGTATCTTTCGCGCCCTGTTTTTTGTCACGAGTTAGATAACCTGTACGGAAGAGAATAGAACCGTTCGCATCTTCAACAAATCCTTTTGCCTCACTTTGCTCGCTTGCCTGAGCTGAGGAAATTATTGCCGCAGAAATGAGAACTGCTAATGTAAGTTTTTGTGCTTTTAGCATATTTAAAGAACCTCATAAAAACGATAAATCCTGTGCCTTGTTATTGTTCAGGGCCTAGGATTTCCATCAATTGTATAAGTAATCTATAAAAAAGATATATTTTTGTTCATTTTATTTTATATATGCTATGCAGGATTTGATTAATGTGGTAGGGGAGTTTAACTGAATTTATTTTTAAATTTTTATAGTTAATTTATTGTTTAAAATGGAAAAAGTAATTTATTTTTTAGTTGAATTTTACCATTTTTTCTTATGTGAAAATTTTAAAAATACTTGATTTTTGTGTTCAATTTTTACTCTTTTTTGTTTGATATGTTTACTTTTTAATCTCTTCTTAAGCAATTTCCTTGAGCAATTTTTAGTAATCTCACTCTATATTGTTACTTTATAACATTTTTATATCAAAAAATTGTTTAAAACAGAGACGAAAGCAACGCCAGAAAACCCCTAGACTCTATCGATCAAATTTAGTGCGATAATTTGCATGAAATTTGTGCAATTTATTTTTCATTTATATTTTCGTGCGGAAAAAGCCCAAAATGGTTCATAAATAAAAATAAGGGTTAAATAAAGAGGCTCTGTACTAATAAATTTATGGAGTTTTTATCTCTTTATATAGAAATGAAATAGAGACTTTACGCCCTACCATTCAATACTACCGATCTCGGCTTGTTTATTTCCGATAAGGTGTTTTCTCATGTTTTCTTTATATTTTACGCAAACAAAATGTTCATACTTTATTGTTATATATAAAAATAATTATTTAGAAGATTTTTATTTTTCGCGTTGTATAAGTTTTTTAGTCTCTAAATTAATGAAGTGTAGCGATACCAAATATGAACTTGGCACAGCAATTGCTAAAGCTTAAGTAACAAAATTTGTTTAAGTCATATAAATCGTGCGTTCATTGTGGGGGAGATCAAAATGATGAAGTTTGCACTTAAAGCAGTAACATTCGGCGTACTCACGGCAGGTTCAACCATGGTTATGGCTGAAGATGCTCCATCTTTTTACGGCATCACCGCAACTGGTAGTGTGGCTGCTACTACAGATTATCGCTTCCGCGGTATTACGCAGTCTTCAAATAATCCAGCTATTCAAGGTGGCTTCACTTTCTCTCATAAGTCAGGTGCTTATGTTGCGCTTTGGGGGTCAAGCGTAGACTTTAATACACCTGGTGTTTCAACTGAAACTGATATCTCGTTAGGTTATACCAACACCTTAAAACTGTCAGATACACTTGCACCGACTTATGATGTTGGTGTGATCCGTTATGGTTACATTGGCTCTGATTCAAAATTCACTAATCCATACAATGGTGACACTGGTTTTGACTTTACCGAGTTTTACGGAAAATTAACGTTTGCAGATTCTTTATTTAAAGGTGATGCCCTTAGTGTAGGTGTGAACTACTCTAACGATTACTGGGGCCACTCTGACGAGTTCTGGTATTTTAACGTGGGTTATTCGGCACCAATTGCAGACACCGGATTTACTGGACTTGCTTCAGTTGGTTATAACAAGCTTAAAAACAAAGATTCTTTACTTGTAGTTGCAGGTGGACCAGGTGAAGATGATAGCTATATTGATTATAAAGTCGGCGTAAACTATAACATCTTGGGTATTGTTGCTGAGCTAGATGTTGTCGGTACAGATATTAGTACTTCTGGCATGACTGATGCCCAGAAAAAACCTTATGACACAGGTTTAGTGTTTAGTTTAACTAAAACATTCTAAGTTGGGGTTTTAAAAAAGCGGGTCAATAAACCCGCTTTTTTATTAGTTTTCTATTTCAGAAAGTAGTTGTTTTAACTGATTAAGCTCAATATCCGTGGCTTTGGTCAACGGCTTGCGTGGTGCTCCTGCAGCGACACCTTTTAGTTGTAAACCTGCTTTAATCGTTTTAGGCAGACCACCACTTACAATAAAGCGTAATAGAGGAAGCTGCTGATAAAATGACTTCTGGGCTTGTTCCAATTCACCATTTTTTACATATTCAATAAGCTGTTGAGGTCGTTGACCTAACAGATTGGGTGCTGCTGTACACCAACCGCTTGCTCCTGCGCATAAAGCTTCTAAAGCTAGAGGGTTACAGCCGTTATAAAATGGAAGTTCACCTTTTGATAGCTCATAAATTTTATGCATGCGCTGAATATCGCCGCTGCTTTCTTTTACCATCATAATATTTGCAATGTTATTAAACATGCGCACGATTAATTCAGGAGACATATCAACACCACTGGTCGCGGGGTTGTTATAAATCATAATTGGTAGAGTGGTTTCTTGGGCAATTGCTTGATAATATTCAAAAATCTCTTGGTCTGTTAGCTTCCAATAAGATACGGGAATCACCATAAGTGCATCTGCACCATAGCTTTGCGCGACTTGGGCTTTTTTGATGGCTTGATTAGTCGTGAGTTCTGAAATCCCAATAATGACAGGCACGCGTTTATTAATGCTTTCAATTGAAATTTTCGCGACTAAGCACCATTCATCCCATTCAAGATAAGCGCTTTCACCTGTACTGCCTAAAGGTGCAATCGCGTCGCAGCCATTTTCAATAAGCAAATCCAGCATTTGTTTTAGAACAGGAAGATTGATGGTGTTGTCATAAGAAAACGGAGTAACAGGGTAGCCAATAATGCCGTTTAATTTCATGGTCGAGGTCTCTTTTTAAATACAGTCAGAATGTTTTTTCAAAGCTTTACGTGCGTAGTAAGCAAAGTTCACTTTGTTGCGTTTATCGGTAGACACCCAATCATGGGCTTCTGCTGCCAAAGCGTGGGGGATAGGCTGGATTTGTCCGGCAGACATGGCTAAAAGTTGCAGTTGAGCTGCACGTTCAATTAAAAGCGCCAAGTTGCAGGCTTCTTCAATGGTTTTTCCTGTGACCAATTGACCATGATGAGACAACAAAACAGCGCGGTTTTTACCCAGAGCAGAAGAAATCAAAATACCTTCTTCATTACCTACAGGAACTCCCGGCCAATGACCTACAAATGAGCAGTCTTCGTAAAGTGCGCAAACGTCCATTTGGGAAATCATAAGCGGAATCTGTAGCATCGACAGGGCCGCTACATAGGTAGGATGCGTATGGATAATACAGTTCACCTCTGGGTGTTCTTTATAAATCCATGTGTGGAAACGGTTGGCTGGGTTTGCCATGCCTTCTTGATTGATGGGTTCTAAGTCCTGATTCACCTCAAGCAAGTTTGAAGCAGTAATTTCATCAAAACCTAAACCGAAACGTTGAGTAATAAAGGTTTCTTTATTTTCACTACGGCATGTAATTTGACCCGCTAACCCAGCGTCATGCCCATGATCAAATAAAATACGGCAAGTCAGTGCAAGCTTTTGACGGTCTGTTAAATCTAAGTCGCTCATCCACTTTTGCATGTCTTGCTGTGCGTGTTGCATCAAGTCGTGTTTGTTTACAGAAGCAGTCTTCATCTCTTCTCCAGTCCAGTTGACCAAATTAAGTAGGTGAAGGCAGAATAGAAAATAGCTGGATGGATCAATACATCCAGTTTTTATAAGTTATATGGTCCAGATGGGGCGAATATGCTAAGACCTTGGCAAATACATTTCCGCATTGATGAAAGAGAAGAAAAAACGGTTTTTCTAAAACTGACCAACTTGATTAGTCAGGAAATTTTGAGTGGCCGTTTAGTACAGGGCACTATGCTGCCGGGGTCTCGCAGCCTGTCAAAAGAATTGGGAATTAATCGAAAAACGGTACAAGCAGTTTATGAAGAATTGGAGGCACAAGGTTGGCTTGTGACTCGGCCTCGAAAAGGCACATTTGTGGCAGATGTTTTACCGGAAAAAAAACCTCAAATAGAGCCAAGAGCTGATCGAAAAGTTAGTGATAAACCAATAATTCAACAAGTTGCTCAGCGGCCCCATAACGATGGTGTGCCAGATCCGAGGCTTATTCCCTATGAATTATTCTCGAGGGCCTATCGGCACGCACTCATTAAAATTACTCAAAACCAGTATATGGGATATGGTGACCCACGCGGTATGGCTGAACTAAGGCAGGCTTTAAAACAAATGTTATCGATGGAACGTTTCATGAATGTTGCCGAAGATGAGATTTGTATTGTACGTGGTAGCCAGATGGGAATTTTTCTTGCCTCTCGTGCATTACCCAATCGGCAGGGTGTCATCGTCATTGAGGAATTATATTACCCATCTGCTTTTAAAGCATTTCAATCAAATGGCTTTCAAGTGGTTTCTGTCAAATTAGATGAACAAGGTATTGTTATTGAAGAACTCGAACGGATTTTAAAAGAACACTCGGTTGCAGCAATTTATACAACCCCACATCATCAGTACCCTACAACCGTTACCATGACAATGAGCCGCCGTCTTCAACTCTTAGAACTTTCAAAAAAATGGGGGTTTTACATTATTGAAGATGACTATGACCATGAATTCCACTATGACAGCCGGCCTATGCCACCCTTAGCAAGTTTGCCTCATTCTGAGTTGGTTATTCATGTAGGTTCATTGTCTAAAGTTTTTGCACCCGGTATTCGGTTAGGTTACATCGTGGCAAGTCCAACCATCATTCAAACCATTACTGAAGATATTTTATTGATTGATCGGCAGGGCAATAATATTACAGAACTCGCTTTAGCAGATTTAATGCAACGAGGGGAGATCAAGCGGCATATTCGTAAAATGAAAAAGATTTATCAGTTACGTCGAGACCATGCGTTAGCTGAGTTTCAAAGAGTTTTTGCTGAGAGTATTCAGATACAACCGCCTGCGGGTGGAATGGCTTTGTGGGTAAAGTTTCAAAAATCATTTACTCAAGATCAGCTCATAAAGCTAAAAGAACTCAACATTGATACAGAGCAGAAGTTTAAACAGAAAGAATGTGCTAATCATTGTATTCGCTTTGGTTTTGCAGCTTTATCAGAGAAAGAAATCACCTCTCTAATTGAGACCTTAAATGAAGCTCTTTAATAAAAGAACAGCGGACTCATAATCCGCTGTTTAATTTTAAGAATGATTACCTCGATAAGAGAGTGCTTCTGTAAGATGAGGACTTTGAATGACCTCACTTTGAGCCAAATCGGCAATAGTACGAGCAACCCGTAAAACGCGATGATAAGCTCGAGCAGATAAATTTAAACGTTGCTGAGCCATTTCAATCATTCGCTGTGAAGTACTATCGAGAACGGCATGTTGTTCCAGTTGTTTGGGTGAGAGCGCCTGATTCAAACAATCCTGTCTTTGCATTTGTTGTTCATAAGCATAAATCACACGTTGTCGTACAGTTGTAGAATCTTCTGCAGGTGTTGGGTCTTGCAGTTCTTGAGCTTTTAATGGCGGTACATCAATATGTAAATCGATACGATCGAGTAACGGTCCCGATATACGATTTTGATAGCGCTTAATGCTTTCTGGAGAACACTGACAACGGCTATCTTGATTAAATGCATACCCACATGGACAAGGATTCATTGCTGCAATGAGCTGAAAGTTTGCAGGGTAGGTAATTTGCCGAGCTGCTCGTGAAATAATGATTTCTTTTGACTCAAGCGGTTGGCGTAAGACTTCTAGAACTTTTCTGTCAAACTCGGGGAGTTCATCTAAAAATAGAACACCTAAATGAGATAAAGTAATTTCACCCGGTTTAGGGTGTGAACCGCCCCCAACCAGTGCAATTGCTGATGCTGTATGGTGGGGCGCGCGAAATGGACGCTGCCCAAAAGTATGTGGTGTATTTGAAATAGAATAAATACTTGCAACTTCAAGAGTTTCTTGAGTAGAAAGTGGCGGTAAAATGGAAGGCAGGCGTGAGGCCAATAAAGTTTTACCTGTGCCTGGTGGTCCTTTAAAGAGCAGGGAATGTCCCCCAGCGGCAGCAATTTCTAGTGCACGCCGTGGGCGTAGCTGACCTTTAACATCTGCAAGATCAAATTTATAGGGCATTTCATTTGAATAGGCACTTTGCTGCGCATGAGCTAGCTTTTGTGTGCCTAAAAAGTGCTCGCACACCTCTTTTAAATGGTTAACCGGATAACACTCAAGATTAGGTAAATGGCTAATATCTTGGCTATTATCGACTGGTAAAACGATTTTATGCTGAGCTTGCTGGCATGCCATTGCTAAAGTTAAGGCGCCTGACACAGGTCTTACATGACCGTCTAGAGCTAACTCTCCAATAAATTCAAAGTCTTCTGTGCAGTTTTCCGGAAGTTGACCAGAGGCAATTAAGATGCCTAAAGCAATTGGTAAATCTAGCCGTGAACCATCTTTGGGCAAATCTGCAGGAGCAAGGTTAATGGTCAGCCGCTTAGTTGGAAATTGAAATCCACTGTTAATAATAGCTGAGCGAACCCTATCCTTACTTTCCCTAACGGCTGCTTCAGCTAAGCCTACAATAGTCAGAGAGGGTAAGCCTTGACTCACATGCACCTCAACCTCAATGAGAGGCGCATGTAATCCTAAAAGTCCCCGAGTATAAATTTTAGAAAAAGACATCTTATTGTTCCATTATGGTGCTTCATTTTTAATCGTTGTAAAGTATAAGTGCGCTACGTTGGTGCTTATTTTTTATTCTTTAAAGCTTCTTCTAATAGACTGACTTGTTTTTGTAGCGCTTCTAAACGTTGATTGGCTAAATGAAGGGCTGTTTTTTGTCTTTCGATTTCTTGTTTAGAGACAAGATCTAATTTCTCGACAGTTTCATTTAATAATGCACGTAAGTTTTTTTCTAAATCTTTTTTAGGCTCGTCAATTTGTTCCAAAATGGCCTGTAATAGAGTTTCTAGCATGAGATATCCAAACTGTTGTATTACCTTATGCTCGCCAGTTTAACACTGCTTGAATCTAGGATATAGGCTTCTTGGCTTTTAGCCATGTCATAACGATAAATTGAAATAAAAACAGCACTGAAAATTCATTTTATTTTTAGTTGCTCATCTACATCTTGATAACTAAATAGGTTATAAAGAAAGCTCATGCAAAAGATTCATATCCTCCAACCTTTGAAATATTGGCATGAAAATTGAACATAAAACCTTACTGGTGAAAAGAAGCCGAAGGAAACAAACATGAAGCTTGTAACTGCAATTGTAAAACCGTTTAAATTGGATGATGTGCGTGAAGCACTCTCTGACATTGGTGTACAAGGGATTACCGTAACTGAAGTTAAAGGTTTTGGTCGTCAAAAAGGACATACAGAACTTTACCGCGGCGCTGAGTATGTGGTTGATTTCTTACCTAAAGTAAAAATCGAAATTGCGATTAGTGATGAAATGGTCGAAGCGGTAATTGAGTCAATTACACGTGTGGCAAGCACTGGAAAAATCGGCGACGGTAAGATTTTTGTGACTAATCTGGAACAAGTCATCCGTATCCGTACAGGTGAAACAGGACCAGATGCTGTCTAAATTGGCACAAAGCTTGCTGAGCAATAAATAGCTCGCAAATGAGGTTGGGGGACACGAATGAAAAAAATGCTTATGGCGCTGAGTTTAACCGGCGCACTTTTGGGTGGTACTGCCGCTTGGGCAGAAGAGACTGTAACAACACCAACATCTGAGGTTACAGCAACATCAACGTCTGAAGCTCCTGCAACAATTGCAGCGGCACCAGCAGCTGAGGAAACTCCGGCTGCTCCGACACCGACTGCAAAACTCGATACCGGTGATACATCTTGGATTTTAATTTCAACAGCTTTGGTTCTGTTGATGACAATTCCAGGCTTGGCGTTATTTTACGGTGGTATGGTCCGTAAGAAAAATGTCTTAAGCACTATGATGTTTAGCCTTTCTGCTGCAATTTTAGTAAGTTTGCTCTGGGTGATTGCAGGTTATTCAATCGCGTTCTCTGGCACAGGTGCATACTTTGGTGATTTGTCTAAAGCAATGCTCAATGGTGTCGCTTTTGATGCACTAAGTGGGACAATTCCTGAAAGCCTCTTTGTTATTTTCCAAATGACTTTCGCCATCATTACTGTCGCAATTTTGAGTGGCTCGATTGCTGATCGTATGAAATACTCAGCTTTCATGGCATTCATTGCAATTTGGGTACTTGTGGTTTATGCGCCAATTACTCACTGGGTGTGGGCGGCAGATGGCTGGTTATTTAAAGCAGGTGCATTAGATTTCGCTGGCGGTACGGTTGTACACATTAACTCCGGTGTTGCAGGCCTAGTTGCTGCTTATATGCTTGGTAAACGTATTGGTCTTGGCCGTGAATCTATGGCGCCACATAACTTAACTTTAACTGTAATCGGTGCAAGTTTACTTTGGGTGGGTTGGTTCGGCTTTAACGGTGGTAGTGCTTTAGGTGCTGGTGCTCGTGCAAGTATGGCAATTTTAGTGACTCAAGTTGCTGCCGCTGCTGCTGCGTTCTCTTGGTTGGTAGTAGAACGTATGATCCGTGGTAAAGCTTCTGTATTGGGCGGTGCGTCTGGAGCTGTTGCTGGTTTAGTTGTGATTACGCCTGCAGCTGGTTTTGTTGGTGTAGGCGGAGCTTTAGTAATGGGCCTTATTGGTGGCGTAGTCTGCTTCTGGGGTATTACGGCACTTAAACGCTTACTTAAAGCCGATGATGCTTTGGATGCGTTTGGTTTACACGCTGTAGGTGGTATTGTCGGTGCGATTTTAACTGGCGTATTTTATAGTGATGAAATCATTAAGGCAGCCAACGTAGCATTAGCACCAACATTCGCTGGTCAGTTGTGGGTACAAGTCGAAGGTGTGCTTGCGACAATGGTTTACAGTGGTATCGCAACTTTCATTATTCTTAAAGTGATTGACCTTATCATTGGACTTCGTGTTAATTCCGATGATGAACGTATGGGCCTGGACTTAAGCCAACATGGCGAACGTATTGAATAATCACTAATAATTCTTATATCAAAAACAGTCTTGTGCTGTGATCAAAGCGATGCTTTGATCTCGGACAGGGCTGTTTTTTTGTCTCATAGAATGCTGGTTCTGTAAGTGTAGAAATTTTGCTACACTAGGTCAAAGTAATTGACCCTATTAAGTCCGCTATGCATTGTCCATTTTGCAACGCCGCAGATAGTAAAGTCATCGATTCGCGTCTAGCCGCAGAAGGCTGTCAGATTCGTCGACGTCGTGAGTGTGTAAGTTGCGGTGAACGTTTTACCACTTTTGAAAGCTATGAAGTGGTGATGCCCCGTGTGATCAAATCGAATGGAAAAAATGAACCGTTCGATGAGGCGAAGCTACGTCGTTCGCTTATGCATGCCTTACAAAAACGTCCAGTGACACAAGAGCAGATCGAGACGGTTCTAAGCGATATTCAGTTGCAAATTCGCCGTTTGGGTGAGCGTGATGTGAAATCCAGAACGATTGGTGAGATTGTCATGCAATCTTTATTTGCACTTGACCACGTTGCCTATGTTCGTTTTGCTTCGGTTTATCAAGACTTTCAGGATGTTGAAGCGTTTCGCCGCCAAATTGAGCAAATGCAACAACGTGAACACTAATCATTTGAGATTTTTATGTCTGAGTTAAAACAAGATCAATACTGGATGCAGCAAGCCATTGAACTTGCCAAACGAGGACTCTATTCGACAAAACCAAATCCGAATGTGGGTTGTGTCATTGTCAAAGATAATCAAATCATTGGTGAAGGTTTTCACCCTAAAGCTGGTCAACCTCATGCTGAAGTTTTTGCCTTACGCGAGGCGGGTGAACAGGCACAAGGTGCAACGGCTTATGTCACGCTTGAACCATGTGCACATTATGGCAGAACCCCTCCTTGTGCCGAAGCATTGGTGAAAGCCCAAGTTAAAAAAGTAGTGGTTGCTTGTCCTGATCCTAATCCATTGGTTGCAGGTAAAGGTGTTCAGATATTAAAAAATGCCGGTATTGAAGTAGAAATCGGTATTTGTGAAGATTTGGCAGCTCAACTTAATCAAGGCTTTTTAAAAGCGATGTCTACCGGCATGCCATATGTACGATTAAAAGTTGCTTCTAGTCTTGATGGACGTACTGCGATGGCATCTGGTGAGTCGAAGTGGATTACAGGTTCTGCGGCCCGTCAAGATGTCCAACATTGGCGTGCCATTTCAGGCGCCGTGATTACAGGTATTGAAACTGTAATTGCCGATGACTGCCAACTTAATGTACGTTCACTTCATAATGTTGATATCGAAACGGTTGCTCAGCCAAAACGTGTAATTCTAGATCGGAGAGGGCGTTTACCGCTCACCGCTAAAATTTTAGAAAATCCTGAAACTGTGATGGTCATGGGACCATATCGTCAGGAACTTGCTGACTTAGGCGTGATACAATTAGAAATTCAGCCTTTAAAAACACTATTACAGACCTTATCTAAGCAATACCAAATTTATGATGTGCTGATCGAGGCTGGCGCGACATTATCAAGTGCCTTTTTGCAAGAAGGCTTGATTGATGAAATGATCAGTTATGTGGCTCCAACTTTATTGGGGCAAAGTGCAAGAGCCATGTTCAATGCAGATTTTGAATATATGGCACAGCAACTTCGTTTTAAACTTCTTGATGTAACACAACTTGATCAAGATATACGCTTAAGGTTAATCCCTACGCAAGAGAAAGTATGAATTCAGAGCCTTCGGTATACCACAAACGTCGTCATGCAGCCCGCACGACAGACGAATATCTTTTCCATCAGCTTGTCCCGTATTTGGGCAACAAGCGCCGATTGCTCCACTTAATTTTAGAAGCTCTGGAAATCACAGGGACGCTTAATAGCAAGAAAAAGAACCCCCCGATTTTTGCTGACTTTTTTGCAGGTAGTGGTGTAGTGTCTCGTTTAGCGCGTCAAAATGGTTACCGTGTGATTGCAAATGACTGGGAACCTTATAGCCATGCGTTAAATCATGCAATTTTAGCGTGTGTCGATGCACCTGCTTTTAAAGAGTTGGGTGGCTATCAGAAAGCGATTGATTATTTAAACCGCTTACCCGAGGTTAAAGGCTGGGTAACACACAATCTTTGCCCTCGTAATGATGATGTCTATGATCCATCTCGTGACCGTTTATTCTTTAAACGTCGCAATGGTATGCGCATCGATGCGATTCGCCAGCAAATTGCAACATGGCAAGCGCAAGGTGCAATTAATGATGTAGAAATGAGTGCCTTGCTTGCGCCATTACTCTATTCGGCAAGTTTTGTGAGTAATACTAGTGGTGTATTTAAAAGCTTCCACCAAGGGTGGGGCGGACGTACACAAACAGCGTTAGAGCGTATCGAATCACTACTTTGGTTAACACCGAGCCGTTTCTGTGAGATTGGCGACCGTAAACGCCCTGCTGCTGAAATGTGGTGTGTAGATGCTCAGCATCTAGCAAATCAGATGAGCGGTTTTGAAGTAGATGTAGCCTATCTTGACCCACCTTATAATCAGCATGCTTACAGTAGTAACTATCACGTTTTAAATGCGTTGACGTTATGGGATCAAGTCGATTTACCACCGCCAGATACGAAAGGCTATAAGAGTGGTATTGACCGTGCATGGCGTAAAGAACGTCCAAGTCCTTATAACTCTTCTAAACATGCAAAAGATGCGTATGAAAAATTACTTTCAACCATCAATGCACGTTATATTCTGACCAGTTATTCGACCGATGGTAACATTGAGCCGAAAGATTTACTGATGGCCAATCTGGAACGTGGAAAAGTGACTTTACTTACTCAAGATGTTCCACGTTATCGCGTAAGTAAACAACGTCAGTCAGAGCGTGCACGTGTGCTTGAGTTTATTGTGATTACAGATACTCATGCCAAACCAGGGCCACCGTTACGTCAATTGTTAGGCCAGCTTTACCACTTTGCCGAGCTAGGTGGTGTAGATACATCAGGCAATAGTACACAGCTCGCACTTTGGTAAGCGCTGCAATTTAAGCAGTGTAAAAGATTTGGAGATTGAGCCATGTTTACAGGCATTATTGAAAGTTTAGGTAAAGTAGAAAGCCTGCAAAGTGTAGGTGGCGATGTACGTTTACGTATTCAAACCGATTTGGATATGTCTGACGTACATTTGGGTGACTCAATTGCAACTAACGGGATCTGTCTCACAGTGATTGAGTGGGGTGATAACTGGTATGCGGCTGATGTGTCCCGTGAAAGTTTAAACCGCACGACTTTGGGTAACTGGAAAGTTGGTCAACGTGTCAATGTGGAAAAAGCCATGTTACCGACTACCCGCTTTGGTGGACACATTGTAAGTGGTCACGTTGATGGTGTAGGTGAAATTACCCTAGTACGTGAAGATGCTCGCTCAATTTATTTTGAAGTGACTGCGCCTGTAGAACTTGCCAAATATCTGGCAGAGAAAGGTTCAGTAACTGTAGATGGTATTAGCTTAACGATTAATCATTTACGCGGTAATATTTTAAGTTTAAACCTAATCCCACACACAGCAGAGCGTACTAATATTGGAACATGGCAAGTGGGTAGCAAGGTCAATCTTGAAGTTGATGTTTTAGCACGTTATATCGAGCGTTTATTACTAGGTGATAAAGCTGCTGAACAGAAAACCGAATCAAATATTAGTATGGCTTTCTTAGCTGAAAATGGTTTTTTAAAATAAACTTTTAAATTGCCAAAATAAAAAAACCGGACATACGTTCCGGTTTTTTATTTTAAAAATTAATGCTTGGTGAGAGTAACTGAGTGTGTACCGACCCAAGGTTTATTATGCTGAGTGCGTGTAATTGAAAATTCGCCTTTTTCCGATGCTCGTGTGAGTAAGATTGAAAGCGAATTAAAGTCGTTATGACTCATATAAAGTTCTTGTGCTGAGAAGGTCCATTGCTCGCCTTGATTAAGTTGCTCAATTTGCGTTGAAATCTGATGCGGAATGTCCATTTCTTACCCTCATTAATTTTCATAAATAATCATGATTTATTCTTATAATTGCTTGAACCATAAGAATATTATGCATGACCATTTTGTGACAATTAAATGTCATTTTGATGACAGGAAGAATATTAAAACTTTACTTTTCTATTTTTTCATCAGAAAAGTTAGAATTCTTTAAAATATATTCAATTTCTTCTTGAGCCGCAGCATGCAGTTTGGCACGGAAAACTGTTACTGCCTGTTCAATTAAGCTTTCAGCTTCAAGTTCTAGGCGAACACGTACACTTTCAAGCTCAGATAAGATTTGATCGTCAGTAATGCTAAGTTTTGCACCAGAAGAATAGTCAATTGCTGGCGTTTCAGGGTTTTTCTGATAACGTGCAGTATGTTCAGCAACTTCTTGTTCTAAATGACTGCGTAAAGCCTGCAAAGCTTCCGTTTGTTCACTAAATTTACGAACTTCGTCGGCCTGTAATTCAGCAGCATAAGCTGCTTCTTTTGCGCGCTTATCTGCAAGAGCTTTTTCTAAAGCAAGTTGGCGACGAATTCGCGCTTGCTCGATTAACTCTGCCTTTAAGTCAGCATATGCCTTTTCAATATTTTGTTGTGATTCTAACTGCGCTTTTTCGTCATTTAAAACCCACAGTTGAATAGGAGTCTGAGGCTCTAATAAATCACAAATACGAGCTAAATCCTGTTGATAAGCATGACGGACAGCTTCAGGCGCATTTAACCATCTTTTTTTAAAATCTTGCCCGACATTTAATGCCACCACAGTTCTCCTTTGCTCAACAGTATTTACATTTTAGCGCGTTATAATTTAAAGGTTCGAGGTTCTATACCTAAACGACGATACATTTTAAATTTTTCTCGGCCAATTTGCTTGGCTGCTTCATTATTTTCAACAATTTCTATAATGTGGCTAAAATGATTCACTTGTTCAAGTGTATGATTGTTAAAATTAAATACCAGCCAACCTTGTTCAGAAGGTTGTTTAGCCGAAATACATACTGCCGCATCTACCTGATCAACGCCATGGGCAATAAAGCTGGTCGGATCAAAGCTCCACAATTTTTCATCAAGTGTTTGTTGTAACTGCACATCTGGGCAATACCACCAGATTTTTGAATGTTTCAGTAAAATTTTTCGACATAAACGGCAAGCACTATCGACTTGCCGTTCTTCGCTGGTTTCAAACAGATAAAAGCTAACTTTAGCCATTCGTACTTACACGGTTAGCCAAGAATTGCATAAGTAGCGGTACTGGACGACCAGTTGCGCCTTTTGCTGAGCCTGATAACCATGCTGTTCCGGCAACATCCAAGTGAGCCCAGCGATAGTCACGAGTAAAACGCTCAAGGAAGCAGGCTGCTGTAATTGCGCCGCCATGTGGTCCACCAATGTTAGCGATGTCTGCAAAAGGAGAGTCCAATAGTTCTTGATAATCATCAATCACTGGCATGCGCCATACACGGTCAAATGATTGCTCACCAGCTTGTTGGAGTTCGGCTGCCAAAGTATCGTCCGGAGAAAATAAACCACTCAGTACTTTACCTAACGCAACTACGCAAGCACCAGTTAATGTTGCGATATCAATCACAACTGCCGGATTGAAACGTTTGATATACGTTAAGGTGTCGCAAAGGACCAAACGGCCTTCAGCGTCAGTGTTTAAAATTTCAACGGTCTGCCCACTCATGGTTGTTACAATGTCGCCTGGGCGAGTTGCTTTACCTGAAGGCATATTTTCCGCAGCTGCAATCGCACCCACAACATGGATTGGAAGACGTGCCTCACATAAAGCACGGATTGTGCCGAGTACAGAAGCTGCACCACACATATCAAACTTCATTTCATCCATGCCAAGCCCTGGTTTTAAAGAAATACCGCCTGTATCAAAAGTTACGCCTTTACCGACAAGTACGACAGGAGCTTGTTCAAGCTGTGCTTGGTATTCAAGAGTCACAATACGGCCCGGACGCTCAGACCCTTTGCTGACTGCAAGAAATGCATACATGCCTAAATCAGCCATTTGTTGCTCATTTAAGACAGTGACTTTAAGTAAGTCTGGGAATTCTGCAGCTAAAGCTAACGCCTGTTCTGCCAGATATTCAGGGAAACAGATATTACCTGGTCGGTTTCCTAAGTCACGAGCATAAGACTGACCAGATTGTACGGCATGTACTAAAGCGAGTTGATTTTCATCAAGGCTGGTTTGTGAGCTAATTAAATCAACTTGTTGTAACACAAATTCATTTTTTTTCGATTTAAACTCATCATAACCATAAGCTGCTTGAGTTAAGCTTAATGCAAATAAATAATGGTATTCGACAGGTAACGCAGCAATATCAATTGCGATATGCTTAAATTTATTTTGTGCCGAATTGATAATGGTTTGCGCCAATTTTGCTAACTTAGCTGCTTGAAGTTCAGCTGCTTTTCCTAAACCAAGTAATTGGCTATGGGGCTGAGTGCTAAGTTGACCAAATAATGGCAACGTTTCATTGAAGTTGGCTTTAAATTGAGTTGCTGTAAGAATACTTTCTAGATTATTGATTTGATATGTATTGAGATTGCTTTGTAGCTGTTCTGAATCAACTAAAATCCACAAAGATTCATTAGATGTTTGTTCAGGAAAAGTTGTATAAGTTGTAAATTTCATGGCTGCCGTGATTGCCTATAGAAAGTTATGTTGGATTGAAACATTGAAACACTTTCAAGCATAGCGTTGCAATGTGCGGTTTTATATTTTTAACATTCGGGTAAACTAGCGTTCGTCCCGATTAGCCTTTTGGAAGTATTAATTTGATTATTCGGCGTTATCTCGTCAAGCAAGTTGTCTCTACCTCATTGGTGGTCATTGCATTATTGACCTTAATCATGATGGGTGGTCGTCTGATCAAATACTTTGGTGTGGCGGCACAGGGGCGACTAGATGCCAGTATCTTGTTTAGCATCATTGGATATCGTTTACCTGAATTTCTAACCCTCATTTTACCACTTGGGTTTTTTATTGGTTTAATGTTGGTGTTTGGTCGTTTATATGTTGACCATGAAATGGCCGTATTGAATGGTAGTGGGGTAAGTCGTCATCAGTTAGCGCGCTTACTTATTCCAATGACACTGGTTTACATGGTGTGTCAGTCCGTACTTATGCTTTGGATGACGCCGTGGGGACTTCGTGAATTCGAAAAATTAACTACAACCCAAGCAGTGCGTACAGGGTTTGACTTGGTGCGACCAAGAGAGTTTATTTCTTCTGGACCTTATACGATTTATGCAGGTTCTTTGTCGGAAGATCGAAAAAACCTTAAAGATATTTTCTTTTATCAGCGTGCAGCCAAAGAAGGCAAGCCAGATGTCATGATTTTGGCAAAAGAGGCAACACGTGTTGAGGTCGCGAATGATACAGCCAATGTGGTTGATCTCGTTCAAGGTCGACGCTATGAAATATTCCCGGGACAACCAAAATATACACAAGCAGAGTTCCAGTCTTATCGTCTACGTTTAGAAAATGACAAAGATGTTAAGTTTGAGAGTGGCGATGTAGAAGCACTTTCCACATCAAAACTATTTTCTAAAGCAAATGATCCGGTCGTAAGAAGTGAGTTGGGCTGGCGCTTATTTGGTCCGTTTACCATTATTATTGCCTTGATGCTATCTGTGGCATTGTCGGAAGTAAGCCCGCGACAAGGTCGTTATTATCGCCTTATTCCATCTATCTTTATTTTCGCGAGTTTGATCGTACTCATGATTGCAATTAAAACTCGTATAAGTAAAGGAGAACTGGATATTTGGGCTTATCCAGTGGCTTTATTGGTTTATGCAATCGCAGCTGCCTTATTTTCACGTAAGCAGAAATTAGGGCCGAAAATCAAGAAACAGATTAAGCGAGTGAAATTATAATGTTAGCACGTCGAATAGTCGCCAAATATGTGACGAAAACCACTGCGCTCGCAATGTTTGGTACCACCATTGTTTTGTCTGTTTTGCAAATCCTGTTTACTTATCTGGGTGAATTAGGTGAGCTAAAACCTGACTATAATGCATGGCAAGCTTTTATCTATGTGTTATGGGGTGCCCCTCGCTATCTATATGAAATTTTACCTATCTCGGCCTTAATTGGCGCTGTGATTGGGTTAGGCGCTTTAGCATCCAATAGTGAGCTGATCGTGATGCGTTCAGTCGGGATTAGCTTATGGCGTATTGTAGGTTGGGTTATGCGCTCAGCTTTGCTACTTATTGTTTTGTCTTTTGCTCTAAGTGAGTGGGTTGTTCCCTATACAAATGAGAAAGCGCAAAGTGTCAAAAGCCATCGATCAGTTGCTGCTTTAGGTGAAGTGAAAGGCTATTGGTCACGAGAAGGGCAACGTTTTATTTATATTGATTATGCGAACTCACAAGGAAATTTAAGAGATATTCAGGTCGTAGACTTTAACAAAGACTACCATTTACAGTCTTTAATTAATGCAGAGCAAGGAAAGTTTATCCAAGATGGGCAATGGTCTTTACAGAAAGCCAGCCAGATGGACATTCTTACAGATGGTAATTCGATACTAAATAATCATGATCAGCAGTCTTTAGGTTTGGCTCTACAGCCTAAATATGTACACATGGTGACTTTAGACCCTGAGGACTTGTCTCCAAGTCAGCTGATTAGTTTTATGCGCTATATGGACGAATATAGCCAAGTACCGAAAACTTACCAATTAGCTTTTTGGCAAAAAGTCGCTTCTCCATTTTCACTCATTACTCTTGTATTAGTGGCTTGTTCTTTTATTTTTGGTCCACTACGTCAACAGTCGATGGGTTTCCGTTTGGTGATCGCACTCTTCATTGGTTTAGGCTTTTATTATTTACAAGACTTCTTGGGCTACGCAAGTTTGGTATACGCGCCTTCACCAGCTTGGTTTGTACTCATGCCTATTATTTTAATGTTTGGTGCCGGAAGTTATTTGCTTTATCGGGCCCGTTAAATTGAAAGTATATGAATGGCTTTCTCAATGAGGAGCATTGGGGAAAGCCATAGGAAAAAATAGAGTCTTCACCGAAAATTCGGTAAGATATTGCGATGAAATTGTAGACAAAAGAGAAATTGATTATGACGGATGCAACTGCTGGCAAGATCCCTCACGTTCTGGTCATTATGGATGGTGTTGGACACCGTGAAGCGATTGAAGATAATGCTTTTCTTGCAGCAAAAACCCCGAATTTAACTGCAATGAAAGCAAAGCATCCAAATAGTCTCATTTCTGGTTCTGGTGAAGATGTTGGTTTACCTGATGGACAAATGGGTAACTCTGAAGTTGGTCACATGAACCTTGGCGCTGGCCGAGTGTTATACCAAGACTTCACACGTATTACTAAAGATATTCGTACTGGTGCTTTTTTTGAGCACGAAGTATTGGTTGATGCTGTAGAAAAAGCAAAAGCAGCGGGTGGCGCAGTTCATATTATGGGGCTACTTTCAGAAGGTGGCGTCCATTCACATGAAGATCATATTGTGGCGATGTGTGAACTTGCCTTAAAACGCGGTGCGAAAGTTTACTTACATGCATTCCTTGATGGTCGTGATACTCCTCCACGTAGTGCTCAACCTTCATTAGAAAAATTAGATGCTTTATTCGCTCAATATGAAGGCAAGGGCCGTATTGCAACCATGATTGGTCGCTATTTTGCAATGGATCGTGATAACCGTTGGGATCGTGTTGAGCAGGCTTACCGTTTATTAACGGAAGGTGAAGCTGTTCGTACTGCAACTACTGCGGTTGAAGGCTTAGAGCTTGCATATGCTGCAAATGAAAATGATGAGTTTGTAAAAGCAACCCGTATTGGTGAGATCGCTAAAGTTCAAGATGGCGATAGTGTTGTATTTATGAATTTCCGTGCTGATCGTGCCCGTGAAATTACGCGTGCGTTTGTTGAAAAAGATTTCGCAGGTTTTGAGCGTAAAGTTGTACCGAACCTTTCTAAATTTGTCATGTTGACGCGTTATCAGGCAAGTATTGATGCACCTGTGGCATATATGCCTGAAGAGTTAAAGAACTCGCTTGGTGAATATTTATCTTCTTTAGGTAAAACACAATTACGTATTGCTGAAACTGAGAAATATGCCCATGTGACTTTCTTCTTTAGTGGTGGTCGTGAAGACGAATATCCAGGTGAGAGGCGAATTCTAATTCCATCGCCAAACGTTGCGACATATGACTTAAAGCCTGAAATGAGTGCTTATGAAGTAACTGATGAGCTAGTCAAAGCAATTAACTCGGGTGAGTACGACTTACTTGTTGTGAACTATGCCAATGGTGATATGGTCGGTCATACAGGCGTATTTGATGCTGCAGTTAAGGCTGTTGAAGCAGTTGATACATGTTTAGGTCGTGTATACGAAGCTGTAATGGCGAAAAAAGGCCATATGCTTATTACGGCTGACCACGGTAATGTTGAACAAATGCAAGATTATGAAAGTGGTCAGGTTCATACTCAGCATACAACAGAGCTTGTGCCTTTTATTTATGTGGGTCCAACCCAAGCAACGATTGCAGAAGGTGGCGTGCTTGCTGATGTTGCACCGACCATTCTGAACTTAATGCAGATTCCTGTGCCTGCTGAAATGCAAGGTCGTAATCTCATTACATTGTCTGCTTAAGCGATAGGTGACTAAATGCTGCAACACAATATATATAAAGCTTTTTTTGTTAGCGTATTGATGTGTTGCAGCCAGCTTGCTCTTGCAGCCCCTGTTGTAAAAGAAAAATTATCGCCTCTGCATCCTGATTCCCCAGAATCAGAAGAAAGTTATGCAGAAGTACCTATTGAGTCTATTCAACAGTTTGTACAAATATATGGAATCGTCCGTGATAATTATGTCGATGAAAAATCGGATGATGCTTTATTTTTACAGGCAATTAAAGGTTTAGTCAGTGGTCTAGACCGTTACTCCCGCTATTTGTCAGCTGAAGAATACCGTCAACTCATTCAATATACTGAAGGGGATCTTGCTTCAGTTGATTTTGTACTAAGCCCCGAATCACATGTTCATAAATGGATGATTCGTGACCTTAAGACGGGTTCTGACTCATATAAACTAGGCTTAAGAAATGGCCAAACTATTTTAAAGATTGATAATCAGGAACTTAAAAATCTGACACATGATCAGGTGCTAGGTTTGCTTTATGGATCGATAGGCTCGACGCTTCAAGTACAAACAGAAGAGTCAAATAGTCCAATTAGTTTAGTCCGTAATAAAAAGATTGAAACCGATATTGAGCCTGTGATGTTGCACAATCAGGTGTTGGTATTAAAAATTAGAGTATTTCAACAAGATACCGCCAATGAGATTAAGCGTTTAATTGAAGAAAATAGTTCTTCGCGTTTAAAAGCGGTGTTAATTGATTTAAGAAATAACCCAGGCGGCTTGTTATCTGCTGCTGTTGAGTCAGCCGATTTATTTTTAAATCATGGCATTATTGTCTCTACAAAAAGTCGTTCAGAAGGCAACCAGCAATTTCAGGCTTTACCGGGTAACGATTTCCAAAATATAAAAGTTGGTATTTTAATTAATCACCGATCTGCCTCGGCAGCAGAAGTTTTTACTGCTGCAATGAAAGAGCATCAACGTGCTTGGGTCATGGGTGAAAAAAGTTATGGAAAGGGTGTTGTGCAAAAGCTTTTCCCTCTACCAAGTGGGGCAGCGCTACAAATGACAGTCTCACATTACTACACACCAAATGGTAATATGATTGAGGGGCAAGGTATTCAGCCTAACCAGACTTATCCCTTACCCCCAGAAATGAAAGAAGAAGTTTATCTAGATCGTGTTGCCGATCTCCTTCTAAAAAGAAAGTAAATTTTATACTTCCTGTTCTGTCTCCGTATCTAATCCAAATTTTTTCAGACGATAGCGTAAAGAGCGGAAAGTCATTCCTAATTTTTTAGCTGCTAAAGTACGATTCCAATGAGTCATATTGAGTGCATTGAGTAAAATATCTTTTTCAATATTTTCTAAATAACGTTCTAAGCCTTCACTTGGTAATTTTTTTACGACTTGAGGAGCTGCCACAGTGGTTTGTATGCTTTGAGCAGCCGAAGCAAAAGGATTAGAAATATTCGCTCTTAGAGGAGCAGGATGTAAATGAGATACATCTATCGTGGCATCTTCACTTAAGGTAATTGCGCGCTCAATCATATTTCTTAATTCGCGAACATTACCCGGAAAGTGTTGCTGTAGCAGATAAGTTTTGGCCGCTTCTGTTAATTGTTTAGGTGGCGTTTCCCAATCCATACAAACTTTCTGAATAAAGTGATTGGCTAGTAAAAGGACATCTTCGCCACGTTCACGTAGAGGTGGCAATATGAGGTCCATAACATGAATACGGAAGAATAAATCTTGACGGAATTTACCTTGTCTAACCAATAAATCTAAATCTTGATGACTTGCACTAATCACACGGAAATCAACATCGATTTCCTGATCTGAACCGACAGGTCGGATCTTTTTTTCCTGTACTGCGCGGAGCAGTTTGACCTGCATACTTAAAGGTAATTCGGCAATTTCATCTAAAAATAAACTGCCACCGTGTGCCGATAAAATGAGGCCTTGCTTATCTTGAGTTGCTCCGGTAAAGCTCCCTTTTTTATGCCCAAAAAGCTCACTTTCCATGAGTTCGGTTGGAATGGCACCGCAGTTAATTGCAATAAAAGGGCCTTCACTACGGTTACTCAGCCGATGAACTAAGTTAGCAACTACTTCTTTACCTGTTCCAGACTCACCGGTAACAAATACCGGTGCTTGAGAGCGAGCAATTTTTTTAATTGCAATACGTAGCTGCTGGATGGGTAGAGAACGGCCGATTAATAATTTATTTTCTAACGCATTCTCGGTAGCATCATGCTCTACTTTTTGCCGATTCAAGGCTTTTTGTAATAACTGATCTAGATGTACTTGGTTGACCGGTTTGCTTACAAAATCAAAAGCGCCTGCTTTTAATGCTGCAATTGCAATATCCATATTGCCGTAGGCGGTTAAAACGGCAATGGGAGTATTAGTATAATTTTGAGAGACATGTTTAACTAAATCTATCCCGCTCCCATCGGGTAGGTTTAAGTCGGTTAAACACGCATCGTAATGAAACTGAGTGAAGAGTTGTTTGGCCTGTTCAACCCGATAAGCAAGATGTGTTTTAATCCCCATTCGTGCAAGTGTCATTTGCATTAAAAGGCACAAATCTTCTTCATCGTCTACAAGCAAAACCAGTGGTTGCTGTTCTGCCATTTCCCCAAAAACCTAATAAAAAATCAATATATTATTGGGCATTCTATTCTGAAGCATGCCCCTTGTTTTTGCTCTACATAGGTGAGCTTTGCATGGTTCGCCTCACAAAAACTATGAGACAAATATAATCCTAAACCAGTTCCATTAATTTCGGTACTAAAAAATGGTTTAAATAATTGAGATATATCACGTTTTGAAACACCTTCACCGTAATCGATCACATCAATATAAATTTTATTTGTCTGTGAATGAATGTTGATCGTAATGTACGGTGAGTCGGGGGCATTATGCCGTAAAGCATTTCTCACCAGATTAATCATGACTTGTCTTAATTGTTTTTCATCAAATAAAAATTTTAAAGAACTATCCGAAATTTTAAGTTGAATTGAATGTTTAACGTCAAATAAATCTTCTTCGAGCAATGTAACTATGAAGTGTTTTACATCGATCTGGATAGGATGTGTTCTTTCGCTACGAGCAAGCCCTAAGGTATCTTGAACAATACTATCAATACGTTTGGTTTGTTTGCCAATCATATGACGCAAAGTATTTTGTTGTTCTGGATCGCTATCTTTCAGTAACTCATTTGCTTGTACGATTGCAGCGAGAGGATTGCGGATCTCATGTGCAATACTTGCTGAGAGTTGCCCTAGCGCAGCAAGCTTAAGCTGTTGTGCTTGCTGATTAATTTGTTGGGCATCTTGTAAAATGAGCAGGGTTAGCGTTTGTTGTGGGACCAAAAGGTGTTGCACTTTAATGTTGATGGAGTACGCCGATAGCCGAGACTCAAAAATGAATCGGTCACCTTCTTTTAAGTCGCCAAACTTTAAAATTTCAAATAAATCGGTATGCCACTTTGCTAAAGGATATTTTTCATTGGCAAATTGAGGGGGAATACCCAAGAGTGAACAGGCCGCAGGATTACTGACAACGATGTCGTAATTCTCATCCAAAACTAAATAGCCTTCTTCAATTTGTTCTAAGATATAACGGTTAATATTTTGGAGTTGATAAAGTTCAATTGACTGGTGAAAGGTGAGTGCTTCAAGTAATTTAAAGCGCTGCACTGCAATTTGGCCAATTCCGTGAACCACAAAAAATAAGAAAGCTAAGAGAGCGCTATTACCAATAGTATTTAGATTGTTATAGTCAAATAGGCTACCTACAAATCGTTGGTAAATAACAGCAATAACCGCAAGCAATGTAATCAGCAAAGACATTCTTGCGCTGAGCAAAATCGCCGAGGTAAAGATGGCAATTACATAGAGTAAGCTGAGTTGTAAATTTGGTTCACCCACAGAAAAAGTCAGTAAACTCAAACAAATAATATCAACAATAAAAAATAAAATAAGCTGTCGTGTGGCTTGAGTAGCAATAAATTTAAAGCATAACAGCTGAACAAGACTTAAGAGCGAATAGCCGAGTAGTGTGTAGGAATATAAGGCAGGTTGCTGCAAACTGTTATCAGTTTGCGCATCGGTTAAAACTAAAATAATATTCAGGCTAACCGCAATAATAAGACGGTATAAGCCATACCAAGTGCCCAAACGAAAAATCGTATGGGACAAGGATGAATTTAAGGGAAATTGCATGTAAGTTTGGTTATGGCTTGATCAAACCGTAACGAATCGCAAGATGTGTTAGTTTTACATCGCTATCAATTCCTAACTTTTCAAAAATACGATAACGGTAAGTATTTACAGTTTTCACACTTACAAAAAGTTTATCGGCAATTTCTTGGGCACTAATACAGTTGACGATCATCATTGCAACTTGCATTTCCCGTTCTGATAACGAATCAAAAGGGGATTGTTGAGTGTCGGATAAATATGAGCTCGCGAGTTGTTCGGCAATATCTGCACTAAAATATTTACCGCCTTGCATGACCTTATTAATTGCACGAACCATTTCGGCAATTGGCGCGCCTTTAGTGATATAGCCTTTTGCACCGGCTTTTAATAATAAAGATGGGTAAGGCTCTTCGGCGAGGCCGCTTACAGCAATGACTTTTGTCTCTGGAGCCGTCTGTAATAAACGACGGGTTGTTTCTACGCCACCGATGCCCGGCATATTGACATCCAGCAGTACGACTTGCGGATGTTGTTGGCGAACGATAGCAATTGCTTCTTCGCCCGATTCGGCTTGTCCAATTACCTCAACATCGGCATGATCTTCTAACATACGGCAAATACCCGTACGTACCAGTTCATGGTCATCGACAACTAAAACTGTAATCAAGAAGACCTCCTTTCTTTCAAAAAACAAGTTTTTTGTTACATAAAGCAAAATAAGCTTGCAATGGAATGACAAAATTAGCAATCCTATTCTTCTATAGTGAGCGAATAGTTGTGCACAATTGTGTCGGTAAAAGCTTTATACCTTATATCTCAAATGTAAGGCATAATGATAGTAAGCGCAAATGTGTGTCACCCTGAGTCGAGTATTGTGCCGTGAAAAATTCTAAAAAGTCTTTAATGCATGTGCTAAGCATGTCTATTTTGCTTAGTTTGAGTTCAACAAGCTTTGCAGAACTCGTCAATAACCCGTCTTCAGGGAGTACTGGTACTGCAAGTTTAAATTGGACTGCAGCGGATGCTAGTCAACTTTTAAATGATGAAGATGATGAACCGACTCCGCAAGGTTCAACTTCTGTAACCACAACATTGCGTGGCAGTAATGCGCCAAGAGTTATTACTTCTGCCCCTAAAGTTGCTCCAATCCGTGATACTGTGGGTTATAACGCCCAGCCGAGTGTTAGTGCACGTGCTGCACTTGTAATGGATGCGCAAACAGGTGAGGTACTTTATAGTAAAAATACCAACGCATCAGTGCCGATCGCCTCTATTACTAAATTGATGACAGCAGTTGTAACGGCAGATGCCCGTTTAAACATGTCTGAAGAAATTACACTTGAGCAAATTGATTTTGCTGGGGCTGGCGGGAAAAACTCAAGCTCAACACTTCGTGTTGGCGATAAAATGAACCGCGCAGAAGTTCTTCTGTTTGCTCTGATGAAGTCAGAAAATCCGGCAGCAGCAGCTCTAGCGCGTACTTATCCGGGTGGCCGTGCTGCATTCGTGGCGGCAATGAATGCTAAAGCGCGCGCTTTAGGTATGAATGCAACTCATTATTATGAGTCAACTGGTTTAGATCCGCGTAATGTATCTTCTGCGCGTGACTTGGGAATTTTGGCGAGTACAGCATCTCAATATGGTTTGATTCGTCAGTTCTCAACCACACCGACCTATGACTTTAATTTAGGTTATCGTGTTCTTAAATCAAATAATACAAATGCTTTAGTCCGTAATGGTGGTTGGAATATCAACTTATCTAAGACTGGTTATATTAATGAAGCAGGCCGTTGTGTAGTTATGCATACTACTGTGAACTCACGTCCAGCAGTGATTGTATTATTGGGTGAGCCAAGTACTCAGGCACGTAATAACGATGCAACTAACTTGCTCGGTTGGTTAAGTAATTTGCCAAAACGTATTTAATTTAATTATTTTTAAAAACGCTTCTTTTAAGAAGCGTTTTTTTATGCCATTTAAAAAGCATAAAAAAACGGCTGTATTAAACAGCCGCTTTTTATAAAAACTCAGATCTTACATATTAGATAAAATCGAATCTTTTACTTGGTCCATTGTTGCATCAATTGACAACATCACTGCATCAGCACATTGTTTAATTGCTGTATCAGGGTCTTTCAAGCCATTACCCGTTACTGTACATACAATGACAGAACCTTCAGCAATCTTACCGGCTTTAATGTCACGGATTGCACCGCCAATAGAAGCAGCAGATGCTGGCTCAACAAATACACCTTCATACATAGAAAGTAAGCGTTGAGCTTCTAAAATTTCGCTGTCTTGAAGTTCATCGAACCAACCTTTAGAGTCGCGTACTACAGCTTTTGCATGGTTCCAGCTTTGTGGGTTACCAATACGAATCGCAGTTGCAACTGTTTCCGGTTTTTCTACTGGAGCACCACGTAAGAAAGGAGCTGCGCCAGAAGCTTGATAACCTACCATTGTTGGTAAGCCTTCTGGTTTTGGACCAGTGAATTGATCAGTCGCAGCGTCATAAACAACTTGTTCAAATTGGCCAGCAGGTTGGTTAGCTACTGCTTCGGTATAACCCATCCAGTGAGCTGTAATGTTACCTGCGTTACCAACTGGTAAGCAGTGGTAATCAGGTGCACGGCCTAAAGCTTCAACGATTTCATAAGCAATAGTTTTTTGACCTTGCAAACGGTAAGGGTTGATTGAGTTTACAATCGTTACAGGTGCTTGATCAGCCACTTCTTTTACAAGACGCATACCATCATCGAAGTTACCACGGATTTGCATAGTGATCGCACCATACATCATGGCTTGCGCCATTTTACCCATCGCAATTTTGCCTTCTGGAATCAAAACAAACGCTTTGATACCTGCACGTGCAGCATAGGCAGCAGCAGCAGCAGAAGTGTTACCTGTAGATGCACAGATAATTGCTTTAGAGCCTTCTTCAACTGCTTTGGTTACAGCCATGGTCATACCACGGTCTTTAAATGAACCAGTCGGGTTTAAGCCCTCGTATTTCACATAAATTTCAACGTCTTTGCCAATAATACGTGGAATATTCTCAAGTTTAATGAGAGGGGTGTTGCCTTCACCCAAAGAGATAGCACGAGTAGTTGCCGAAACTGGCAAACGGTCACGATAACGATCTACAAGACCAGTATAACGATTGGCATTAGACATGATGGTGTTCCAATTATGAGGTGAAGCGGGAGAGGGAATCTTTCCCTCAACCTGATTAACTATCGAGCGATTCTAAACGAATTCTTACGATTTCGCCACGAATTGCAGGTAATGCTTGAATTTGCGCAAGAGCGTCATCCATTTTGGATTCAACGATTGGATCGGTCAAAATCACAATTGGAATGAGGTCTTTTAAGCGAGATTGTTGCATGATGGCATCAATACTGATTCCGGCACGGCTTAAGATGGTCGTCACATCTGCAAGTACACCAGTCTGATCTTCAGCATTTAAGCGGATGTAATAACCTGTGGTCATTTCTTCACGGCTTAAAATTGGCATATTTGTTAATGCTTCAAAAGCCAGTTGAGGAATTGTGCCTGCACCATCTTCTGTATAAGAAATATCACGAACGATATCAATTACATCGGCAACAACTGCAGAAGCTGTTGGGCCAGCACCAGCACCAGCACCGTAATAAAGTGTTGGACCTACTGCATTGGCTTGAACTAAAACAGCATTTTTAACGCCGTTTACGTTCGCAATAAGCTGCTCATCTGGAATAAGTGTCGGGTGAACACGTAGCTCAATACCCTTTTCAGCACGGCGGGCAATGCCTAGATGTTTAATACGGAAACCCAGCTCCTCAGCATACTTCACATCTTGTGCAGTAATTTTGCTGATACCTTCGGTATAGACTTTATCGAATTGCAAAGGAATACCAAACGCACAAGACGCTAAAATTGTAAGCTTGTGTGCAGCATCAATACCTTCAACGTCAAAAGTTGGGTCCGCTTCTGCATAACCGAGTTCTTGAGCTTCTTTTAATACATCATCAAATGCGCGGCCTTTTTCTCGCATTTCAGTCAAAATAAAGTTACCTGTGCCATTAATAATGCCTGCAAGCCATTCGATATGGTTTGCCGCAAGGCCTTCACGGATTACTTTAATAATTGGGATGCCACCAGCAACAGCTGCTTCATAAGCAATTTGTACAGCATTATCTTCTGCTGCTTTAAATAGTTCATTACCATGTTCAGCGAGTAATGCTTTGTTTGCAGTCACGACTTGTTTGCCGTGTTTGATCGCTTCCATAATGATTTCGTAAGCAGGATGAATACCACCCATAACTTCTACAACCACATCCACATCGGGTTGACGAACGATATCAAGTAAGTCAGCGCTTTGTTTAATCCCTTCCAATTCAAGATCTGGACGAGGACGACGTGTTCCAACGTGGGTAATTTGAATTTCTCGACCGGTGCGACGTTTAATTTCAGCGGCATTTTCTTGTAGTAGTTTAAGGGCTCCTCCACCTACGGTACCTAGACCGAGTATTGCCAGGCGAACTGGTTTCACGTCACACTCCATATCATCATTGAATCATTTAATTGAAGCTAGATCATAGCTAAAAAAAACGCCAGACTCTAGCGCTTTTAGCGCCTGTTCAGTGATTTAGAGTGCAATGTTTGGAAAAGAAGAGTAGATCACTCTTTAAACACTGGTATGAGAAGAAGTATTTATTGAAAAAACAAAGCGCTGCAATAAGATCAGCGCTTTATTTGTAAGATGGGTGATGAATTATTCATCAACTTGGAGAGGGTTATTTATCCAATCGCTTAATCAATTCATCTGGTGTTAAGTAGCCACCCAAGTACTCACCATCAACATTATAAATAGCTGGTGTACCATTTACGCCCATGTTTAGACCAAGTTGGTATTGTTCACGAACAGGGTTTTTACATTTAGCAGGTGGAATACTAATGCCCTGTACAGCTTGGTTAAATGCAGCTTTACGGTCTGCACTACACCAAACCGCTTCCATAGTTGGCATAAACTGTTCGCCGCGTGGCCATGCAATGTAACGAACCTCAATGCCTTTCTCATTAATCTCAGCTAAATGCTCATGTAATTTATGGCAGTAAGGACAGCTTGCATCGGTAAACACATAAATCACATGTTTAGCTTTACCGCCTTTAGCTGGATAAACAATTAAGTCTTCATTTTTTAAAGCAGCAAGATGCTTTTTGTTTTCTGAGGCTTGAAGACTATCGCCGATATTATGAAGTTCTTTACCGCCTAAACGGATGACATCGCCTTGAATCAGGTATTTACCATCACTTGTTGTATAAACCGACGTCATTCCTTCAAGATTAACCCAATATAAATTAGGAACTTCGGTAGGCTTAATATCTAAAATTTTGACGTTGATGTTTGCATTCTTAAATTGTTTTTGCAAAGTTTCAATTAAACGCTGTTTAGCATTGCGTTCAATAATGGTTGAAGCTTCCCCTGTAGCAGGTGCGGTCGCTGTGAGCGCATCTTCTTTTTGTGGTTTGTTTTCTTTAGAACAAGCACTGAACAACAGGCTAGAAGCCAAAGCACAGGCAAGAAAAATTTGAGATCGGGTAAAGGACATAGATAACCCTTATTTCATCAGTATTTATAGTCAGAAGCTGCTAAGCATAACAAAAAATCTAGAGTGTATTGTTAAAACTTTCTTAACCTTTGTGAACGAAATCAAGTGATTGTTTGGTGTATTTCAAAATATTCTTTTAAAAAATTTTAACCCCTAGGGTGATGTTTTTCATGCAATTGTTGCATTCTGACTTGTGCTACATGTGTATAGATTTGCGTGGTTGATAAGTCACTATGACCCAGTAACATTTGTACTACGCGTAAGTCTGCCCCGTGATTAAGTAGATGCGTGGCAAAAGCATGTCGTAAGGTGTGAGGTGAAAGTTCGGCCTGAATATTGGCCTGTAGCGCATAACGCTTAATGGCATACCAAAAGTTCTGACGGCTCATAATTCCACCGTGCTGGGTTAAAAATAAATAGTCAGTTGAACTTTTATAAAGTTGTGGACGTGCCTCGTTTAAATAGCGCTCCACCCAGTCGCAGGCATATTGGCCTAAAGGCACTAAACGTTCTTTGTTACCTTTACCCGTAATACGTAGGTAACCTTGTTTTAAATTAATAAGTTCGAGGCGTAAATTCAGTAATTCAGAGACACGTAAACCACAAGCGTAAAGGACTTCAAACATTGCTCGGTCACGTAAGCCCAACGCCGTTGTAATGTCTGGCGCCTGAATGAGCGCTTCTACATCTTCTTCAGACAAGTCTTTAGGTAAAGCTCGGCCAATTTTTGGTGAATGGTGAGTAGCTACAGGATTATCACTTCGTAATTTCTGTTCACGTAGAAATTTATAAAACTGACGTAGGGCAGATAAGCAACGAGCAATTGAGCGTGGGCTTTTCCCTACTTTGGTAAGTTCAATGAGGACATCAGAAATGTCATCGCTCGTCCAATCTGGCAATCTATTTTTTTTATGAAGTTCACTACATTGGATCAGGTCGGATAAATAGGCATTGCGCGTATGCGGACTGACTGTTTGTGCAACCAGATAGTCGCGAAAACCTTGTAAAAAGCTTAAATGTTCAGGAATTTGAACAGGGCTTGGAATACGCGGTTTTTTATTTATCATAAACAACTTCCTCTAAACCACTGTACTGTAAAAGAAACTTTAAGGTTTGTCGATTAAACTCCATAAGAATTGAAATCTAACCTTATTTGGTAATTATTCTCATTTATATGTATACTAGTAAAAAAGGTTTAGGATCGGATGCGGTGCGTTTATCAGCGTTGAAAGTGAAGCAAGCGGCGACCATCACCAAAGTGAATCGGATAGAAGTAGAGTCCGAGCAGCAAGATTTGGTCGCAATTCGTTTGGAAAGTCTGGGTTTTGTACCAGGCACGCGAGTGGAAGTGATTACCAAGGGTGTTTTTGGTGGTGATCCGATCTTAATCCAAATTGGCTTTACTCGTTTCGCTTTACGTAAAGCAGAAGCGGAAAAAATCGAAATTCAGGTAGAAGAAGGAGTACCCGCATGAGTGATGCGTTACGTATTGCCCTTGTGGGAAACCCTAACTGTGGTAAAACCTCTCTTTTTAACCATTTAACTGGAACTCGACAAAAAGTCGCCAACTATGCCGGTGTAACGGTCGAGCGTAAAGTTGGTCATTTTCAGTTACCTTCAGGCCGTTCGGTTCGAGTGCTCGATTTGCCGGGTACATACAGTCTTAATGCGACCAGTCCGGATGAAGCAATTACTCGTGATGTCTGTTTAGGAAAAATAGCGGAAGAGGGGCAACAAGACGCTTTTTTATGTGTGGTTGATGCGACCAACTTAAAATTGCATTTAGGCCTTGTACTCGAAATGATCGAGTTGGGTCGCCCAATTTTACTTGTCCTTAATATGATGGATGAAGCGCGTCGTCGTGGCATCCAGATTAATACTCAAAAGTTATCTCAACGTTTGGGCGTACCAGTCGTTGAAACAGTAGCTGTCCGTAATGCGGGTATTGAAAATTTATTACATGCTCTTGATCAAGAAAAATACAGTGTGCCACAAACTGAACTGAGTGGCTTAACTGGGACCCATCATCAAAAAATCGATATGATTTTTAAAGATGTTGTTCATTATGTTGATCAGGAAGACAAGCGTACTGATTTTCTCGATCGAATTTTCTTACATCCAGTCTTAGGTCTACTTAGTCTTGCCATCATGATGTTTATTGTGTTCCAAGCAGTTTTTGCATGGGCAGCACCTTTTATGGATGGTATTGAAGGCTTCTTCGGCTGGCTGGGTGAAGTAGTCGGTTCTGTGATTACACAGCCACTACTGCATAGTCTGGTGGTTGACGGAATTATCGCGGGTGCAGGTGGCGTAGTTGTTTTCTTGCCACAAATTCTAATTTTGTTCTTCTTCATTTTAGTACTAGAAGAATCGGGCTATTTACCGCGTGCAGCATTTTTACTTGATAAATTAATGTTTCAAGCCGGTTTAAGTGGACGTGCTTTCATTCCGTTACTTTCAAGCTTTGCTTGTGCAGTACCGGGAATTATGGCAACGCGTAGTATTAGTGACCCTCGTGACCGTTTTACAACGATTATGGTTGCGCCACTAATGACTTGTTCGGCACGTTTACCCGTATATGCCTTGCTGATTGCTGCATTTATTCCAGAGAAAATGGTCTGGGGTATTTTCAATCTACAAGGACTGGTGCTGTTCGGTCTGTATATGGCTGGGATTGTGAGTGCACTGTGTGTTTCATTCTTAATGAAATTTTTCCAAAAAGATAAGTCTCAACACGCTTTACTGCTAGAGCTGCCGAGTTATCGTTTCCCTGATTTAAAAAGTGTGGGAATCGGTTTGTTAGATCGTGCGAAGATCTTCTTGAAGCGTGTCGGCGGCATTATTTTTGCGCTTTCTATTTTGCTCTGGTTCTTGTGTACTTTCCCACAACCACCAGAAGGGGCGACATTGCCTGCTATAGATTACAGCTTCGCAGGTATGCTTGGACATCTTATCCAGCCTTTATTCGCTCCAGTTGGTTTTAACTGGCAAATCTGTATTGCCTTAATCCCGGCTATGGCAGCTCGTGAAGTTGTGGTCGCTGCATTAGGTACAGTATATGCCTTGTCGGCAACCGATGAAGACGCGGTAGCACAAGGTTTGTCTCATTTAATTAGTGCAGATGGTACAGGTTGGTCGTTGGCAACAGGTTTATCGCTTTTAGTGTGGTTCATTTATGCGCCGCATTGTTTGGCAACATTGGCAACAGTACGTCGTGAAACAGGTTCATGGAAACATGTTGCAGCTATGACTGCATATCTGTTTGGTTTAGCTTATTTTGCATCGTTTGTTACCTATCAAATTGCTTCCCACTATTGGGGTTAAGGCAATAAAGGAGGTTGTATATGCTTCAATATCTGATTATTGCGGTTTTGGTGATTTGGAGTGCTGTTGTTGTTTTTAAGAAAGTATTTCCAAAAACAGCAAACTCGGCCTTTTCAGCACTATCCGTTTTTTGTGAAAAGCAGGGTTGGGCAACTTTAGCAAAATGGTTGAAACCGAAAATGACTTTTGGTTGTGCAGGTGGCTGTGGCTGCTCAAGTGAAGATAAACCAACTAATACAGTTCAAGAAATTAAACCAGTTAAATGGCAATAAATTTAGCCATTCCTGTTTCGTATAAAAAGCCATCATATTGATGGCTTTTTTACGCACTGACACAAAAAAAGATGAATAAAGTTCAAACTGAAAAAGCATTCAAAACAGCAAAGTGCTAACATTTTTGCCATTCTGTCGATTGATAAATTGTGGGGCAAAAATGTTAATACAACGTGGTGGATTAAAAGTTGTCGCAGGCTTGGGAATATCAGGCGTTTCTGCTGTAAATTTCCTGCATGAACAAGGCTACCAAGTTGCTGTAACGGATTCCCGCCCCACACCTCCCGGACACGATCAGATTCCGGCTGGCGTTAAAACCAGTTTTGGTCAACTTGATCAAGAATTATTATTACAAGCAGAAGAGATTATTTTAAGCCCAGGCCTTGCACCGCAATTACCGGAAATTCAGGCAGCTATTGCTAAGGGTATTTCTGTGGTGGGCGATATCCAGTTATTGCGCCGTGCCACTGATGTGCCGATTGTAGCGATTACAGGTTCCAATGCAAAAAGTACTGTAACGACTTTAATTGGCTTAATGGCTAAGGATGCAGGTAAGAAAGTTGCAGTAGGCGGCAACCTTGGTCGACCAGCGTTAGATTTACTTAAAGATCAACCAGAGTTACTGGTCCTTGAGTTATCGAGCTTTCAATTAGAAACCACCTCTCACTTAAACGCTGAGGTAGCAGTGGTTCTCAATATGAGTGAAGACCATTTAGACCGTCATGGAAATATGCTGGGGTATCATCAAGCAAAACATCGTATTTTCCAAGGCGCTAAAAAAGTTGTATTTAACCGAGACGATGCTTTAAGCCGCCCACTTGTTCCAGATACGACACCAATGCAAAGCTTTGGTTTAAACGCACCGGATTTAAATCAATATGGCGTTTTAAGAGATGCCGACGGTACGCTTTGGCTTGCTCGTGGTTTACAGCGGTTAATTAAAAGCTCAGATTTATATATTCAAGGTATGCACAACGTAGCCAATGCTTTAGCGTGTTTAGCATTGGGGGAGGCAATTGGTTTACCTATGGAGTCAATGCTTGAAACTTTAAAACAATTTAAAGGACTAGAGCACCGCTGTGAGTACGTTAAAACCGTGCATGATGTCCGTTATTATAATGACTCTAAAGGTACCAATGTTGGTGCTACACTTGCAGCAATTGATGGCTTAGGTGCTGCCATTGAAGTGAAAAAAGGTAAGGTTGCGCTTATTTTAGGTGGTCAAGGTAAAGGGCAAGATTTTTCTCCTTTACGTTCTTCTATCGAAAAATATGCCAAAGTTGTGGTATTGATTGGTGAAGATGCGCCTGTCATCGAACAAGCCATTCAAGGCGCAACTAAAATTTTACATGCAGCAACGCTTAAAGAAGCTGTCGAGCTGTGTCAACGTGAAACACAAGCTGAAGATGTGGTATTGCTATCACCAGCATGTGCAAGTTTTGATATGTTTAAAAGTTATAATGACCGTGGTCAGCAGTTTGTTGCCTGCGTCAATTCGTTGGTTTAAAGAAAATATGATTAGGAATGTAGTATGGCAGGCTTAGCTCAGACCACAATCCAGAAAATCAATCATTGGTATGAACGGATATTGCCGAAATGGCCAGCGGAAGTGACGCCACGTAATGTCTTGATTTTCTGTGTGGTTGCATTGTTATGTATTGGTTCGGTGATGGTCGCATCTGCTTCCATGCCTTATGCTGAATATATGCATGAAAACCCATTTCACTATGTGATTCGTCATGGGATCTCAATCGTTGCTGCTGGCGTGGTGGCTTATTTAACCTATCGAATATCACTCAATACATGGTTTAAAAATACGTTTCCATTGTGGTTATTAACCATGGTTCTGTTACTTGCGGCTTTGGCTGTAGGTTCGGAAGTCAATGGTTCTACACGTTGGATTAAAATTGGTGGTTTTACCTTGCAGCCAACAGAGGTTGCCAAGGTTATGATGGCCATCTTTACCGCAGATTACGTAGTACGCCGTGCTAAAGAAGTCCGTACCCATTGGAAAGGCTTACTTCGTTTAAGTGGCGTTATGGCAATTACGGTAGGTTTAATTATTGCCGAGCCTGACTTGGGTGCGACGGTGGTTATTGTCATGATGATGGTCGGGGTGTTCTTTTTAGCGGGTGCGCCTCCAACACAATTCTTAATCATGCTTGGTGCAATTGTCACGGGTATTGTGTTTTTAATTTTATTTGAACCTTACCGTTTCCAACGTTTGATTTCGTTTACTGACCCTTGGGCGGACCCATTAGGGGTAGGTTATCAGTTATCAAATGCTTTAATGGCTTTTGGTCGTGGTGAGTGGTTTGGTACAGGCTTGGGGCATAGTGTTCAAAAGCTTTCTTATTTACCAGAAGCGCATACTGACTTTATGTTGGCTGTGTTAGGTGAAGAATTTGGTTTCTTTGGTATTTCGATTGTTATTGGCTTATCTTTCTTGATGCTGGCATGTTGTATCAAAATCGGCCACCGTGCCTTGAAACATCATTATCTTCGCGCAGGCTACTTGGCTTATGGTATTAGTATTATTTTCTTACTCCAGATTTTGGTAAATGCGGGTATGAACATGGGCTTAATGCCAACCAAAGGTTTAACTCTACCATTTATTAGTTATGGTGGTACGTCTTTAATGATGTGTGCAGCTATGATTAGCTTGATCTTAAAGATTGATGCTTCAACTCAAGAAGTGAACCCTGAGAGGGAAGAATCAAACTTCTAAACCATGAAGCGTTATAAAAAGCCCGATATCAAATCGGGCTTTTTATTATTTATAGATATGTTCCGCAAAGTTGTTGTCCATGAGGAATCAAATCTACATTCCACTGGGCTACCGCTTGCTTGAGCATCACTTCGGGGCGATCTAAATCAACATTTGGTTGACCTAAGGCTTGTATGGCTTGTTGTAGCAATTCAGGAGCCTTTGTTAAATCAAGTGCATGGGCAAGGTTTTGCTTTGAAAGTTTTTGCCCTTGGTCGTTCATGGCGAGCGGAAGATGCATGTAACTCAGCTTAGGGTAGCCGAGGAGTTGACCAAGCCAGATTTGACGCTCAGTGTTATCTAACAGGTCTGCGCCTCGCACAACATGAGTAATGCCTTGTAGGTAATCATCTACGACGACAGCAAGCTGGTAGTTAATAATTCCATCACGGCGTTTAAGGACAAAATCACCAAGGTCATGCTCTAGATTAGAACAATGAAGCCCTTGTAGGCGGTCATTGAAACAGATTGGCTGATCTTGAACTTTTACCCGAATGGCTTGATGTTGGAAGTCGAGCTGTAAATCTCGGCATGTGCCTGCATAGATAGCGTTTGAACCGAGCATTTTACGGGTACATTGGCAGGCGTAAACCAGACCCTCTTTTTTAAGTTGGTCTAATACACTTTCATAAATATCTAGGCGGTCTTTTTGAAAAATGATCTCGGCATCCGGATCGAACTGAAAAGCTTCAATTGATGCGAGTATATGTTCTTCACTACCGGGGTAGATGCGGGGAATATCGGTGTCTTCAACACGAACTAACCATCGACCTTGATGGGCTCTGGCATCACAGTAACTGGCAACAGCAGTAATGAGTGATCCGAAATGTAAAGGGCCGGTTGGCGAGGGCGCAAACCGGCCTGAGTAGCGAATCAGTGGAACATCGTTTCGCTGATTCGCAAGAGCCGAACTAAGCTCGGCTGGAGAATTCTTAACCGTCACAATTAACCGTTATTTTGCTTCTCTTTAATTTCTGCCAAAGTTTTGCAGTCAATACATAACGTTGCAGTTGGACGTGCTTCTAAACGACGTAAGCCGATTTCGATACCACAAGTTTCACAGAAACCGTAGTCTTCGTTTTTAATCGCTTCAAGAGATTGTTCGATTTTACGAATTAATTTACGTTCACGGTCACGTGTACGTAATTCAATTGCAAATTCTTCTTCTTGGGTAGCACGGTCATTTACGTCTGGCAATGCAGTTGATTCATCTTGCATCGTATTTAAAGTACGATCAACTTCAGACATTAATTCAGCTTTCCATGCTTGCAGAATTTGTCGGAAATGCTCGAGCTGTCCTTCCGACATGTACTCTTCATTTTTCTTAGGTTGATAAGGTGCAATACCAAATAAACTTGCAGTTGAGCCTACGTCAGAAGTTTTAGGTTTCACTTTACGTGCACGTTTTGCAGAAGCTTTATCACCTTCTACTACAACTTCTGTATGTTCATCCAAAACTTGGTTGTGGTTGTCATTCGCCATAATAGGGCATTCCTCATCATACACGTATTATCTATACGCAAAAAATATGGTGATATGCAAGTGTTTTTATAGAAAACCATCGATGGATTTTTCCATCGGGTCGTCATCATATAGATTTTTCCTGCAAGATGATAGTCATTCTGTCCCGTAAATATTTTCAAAACGTGTTTACCCTAGTCATAATTCTTTTGGGTTATATAAACTTTAGGGCTAATAACCTGAAATATCAGTATTTATACGGGTTTTGAAATTTTCAAGGCGAAACACTTTTGTTTCAAAACTACCATCGTTGTTCAGACGAATGTAACGATAACCCGGTGCATTTTGGTCGAGTGCAAAATCATTACTAAACGGCTTAAACTGTACACTTGTGGAAGGCGTAGAAAAAAACTCGATACCTTGCCAGATATTAAGGGAATCTTGATGAACATGTCCGCAGACTAGGGCCTTCACATTTTGAAATGGACTTAAGGTATCTAAAAGTGCATTTGAGTTTTGAAGCTTATGGTGGTCAATCCATTTTGATTTCATGGCAAATGGATGGTGATGACAAGCCAGCAAAACAGGATGATCTGCAAATTGTTCAAGTAAATTCGCTAAATTTTCTAATTGTTCCGAAGACAGATGACCATCTACTTTTCCCTTTACCGCGCTATTTAGCATAATCACACGCCAGTTTCCTAAACCGACAACTACAGGTTGTTGATGGTTTTCGTTATGTAGAGGAAAGTGGTCGACATTGTCATGATTACCGAGGGTCTGGAAAAAAGGCAGACCCAAGGTTTGCATAAAATTGATATAACGTTTGTAAGTAATAGGTGTTGGGGCTTGTGCGAGGTCACCGGTATGAATAATCGCATCAGCTTCGGGATGTTGTTTTAGTATCTGTTGAATAATGGCGTGGAAACTTTCTTCAGGATTCATCCCCACAAATTCTAGCTGTGGATACTCCAATAAATGTGTATCGGTAATTTGTATGATGACATGATTTTTTTGTGAAAGTGTTGAGACTTGGAAAGTCACCGTCCTACCTCTTCGGATTTATTATCGTTTTGCTGTGTTGAGCCAGCCATTGTAATGCCATAATAACAGGGGCATTTCTTAAACGTCCGCTGTCGAGTAGTGTTTGAATCTCACTATAACTAAACAAATGCAGCTGAATATTTTCACCCTCATTATCTACCCCAAAAACACCACCTACAGCAGGTAAATTGGTTTCGGCAACGTACAGATGAAATAACTCTGAACAGGCGCCAGCTGATGGGTAAAAACTAAATAGATGTTCTAAATCCTGAACTTCGCAACCTGATTCTTCAAGGCTCTCGCGTCGAATGCAACTTTCTGGTGATTCATTGCCATCTAATACGCCTGCGATAATTTCGAGTTGCCATGGCGAATGGGGGTCATCTAAAGCACCAACACGAAACTGTTCAATCAGGGCAAACTGTTGTTTTTGATCATTGTAGAGTAGAACGCCAGCCGCTTCAGGCCGATGCACAAGTTCGCGCTGCAATACAGGAGTATATTCAGATTGATTAAATAGACGATGTCGAAGGCTGACTTTTTCAACTTGAATAAAACCACTGAACAGAGGTTTACGTGATGTTACTTCGACATCTTTAGATGTATAACTTGGACGCTCGACAATACTCATGATTCGATCAGGACGAAATCTATTTATTTCATCCTAACCGAGAATCATGGCTAGGCAAGTGTTTTTTTTGAATATTTACACTTTATGATACAGTTTTTGTCCTTGCTCTTGATAAACCTCTTTCATCGCTTTGAGGCCTTCTTCAACCTCTGAATCGCTATTGGTGAGGTTGTTGGCATAGTCACGTACATTCTGGGTGATTTTCATCGAACAGAATTTTGGACCACACATTGAGCAAAAGTGAGCAGATTTATGCGCTTCTTTTGGTAAAGTCTCGTCATGCATGCTGCGCGCTGTATCTGGGTCTAGGCTTAGGTTGAACTGGTCGTCCCAACGGAATTCGAAACGTGCTTTAGACAAGGCATTATCACGAACCTGTGCACCCGGATGACCTTTGGCAAGATCGGCTGCGTGTGCTGCAATCTTGTAGGTAATAATTCCGTCTTTTACATCTTTCTTGTTTGGTAAACCTAAATGTTCTTTAGGTGTCACATAGCAAAGCATTGCTGTGCCATACCAGCCAATCATGGCTGCACCAATAGCAGAAGTAATGTGGTCATAACCCGGAGCGATATCTGTGGTTAAAGGTCCAAGCGTATAGAATGGAGCTTCTTTACATACTTCTAACTGTAAGTCCATGTTCTCTTTAATCATGTGCATTGGTACATGACCCGGACCTTCAATCATGACCTGAACATCATGTTCCCATGCACGGTGAGTCAGCTCACCCAGTGTTTTAAGTTCGCTGAACTGCGCTTCGTCATTTGCATCTTGAATACAACCCGGACGTAAGCCATCGCCTAAGCTAAATGACACATCATAGGCTTTCATGATTTCACAGATTTCATCGAAGTGTGTGTATAAGAAGTTCTCTTCATGATGAGCGAGACACCACTGCGCCATGATTGAACCACCACGAGACACAATACCTGTTAAACGGTTTGCTGTAAGTGGCACATAACGAAGTAGAACACCTGCGTGAATGGTGAAGTAGTCAACACCTTGTTCAGCTTGTTCAATAAGCGTGTCTTTAAAGATTTCCCAAGTCAGGTTCTCGGCAACACCATCAACTTTTTCAAGTGCTTGATAAATTGGTACGGTACCGATTGGAACTGGTGAGTTACGAATAATCCATTCACGTGTTTCATGAATGTTCTTACCTGTAGACAAGTCCATAATGGTGTCGGCACCCCAACGGGTTGCCCATGTCATTTTCGCAACTTCTTCATCAATTGAAGAACCAAGCGCCGAGTTACCAATATTGGCATTAATCTTAACCAAGAAATTACGGCCAATAATCATTGGTTCAAGTTCTGGGTGGTTAATGTTGGCAGGAATAATAGCGCGGCCTTCGGCAACTTCTTGGCGAACAAACTCAGGTGTAATTTCTTTTAAGTTTTTCGCACCAAAGTTTTGACCTGGGTGCTGGCGCATATCTACAGCTTCGCGTTGACGCTGATTTTCACGAATTGCAATATATTCCATCTCAGGCGTGATAATACCTTGCTTGGCATAGTGCATTTGAGTGACATTTTTGCCTGCTTTAGCACGGCGTGGGTTTTGAATATGTGCAAAGCGAATATCAGCAGTGCGAATATCTTTTAAACGCTCCTGTCCAAACTTTGAAGTTAGGCCAGAAAGAACGTCAGTATCGTTACGCTCTTCAATCCATTTTTGACGAACTGAAGGTAAACCTTTATTTAAATCAATTTGAACATTCGGGTCAGTATAAACACCTGAAGTGTCATATACCATAATAGGTGGGTTGTGCTCACCACCAAGGCCAGTTGGGGTATCGGTTAAAGAAATTTCTCGCATTGGAACCTGAATATCAGGGCGAGAGCCTTCAATATAAACTTTTTTAGAAGCGGGTAAGATGCGGGTTAAGTCTTTTGCATCTTGTTCATGTTGTGCTGAAATTTCAGCAGAAGAGAGATTCGTTAATTGGTTCATCACATGATCCTTATGAATAACATCAACGAATCAAGCACGACCAAAAACGATGGCGGATTTATCTTGAACTAGATAAATTGAGGGCTTAGGTTTTCAGATGGCTTGATTCCTACGCAGGTCTTAACCTGATCAGGTTCAACGGTACTTGTGATCAAACTGGTGTTGCGATAACACGAAATTTACACAATCTCAGCGAGCTATTACTCGCGCTCCGTCAAGCGATTTAAAGACTAACATGTTTTAGGTTGGCTGGCATTGTCAATTTGTATCTATACAAACCGCATCTATATGGCAGTCACGATAGACTTCCGTGTTCCATGGCGAATCAAATTTTAATAACTGTTCAAGTTGTTCATGCACAATCTGATAGGTAGATTTCTTTTGCCCATTTTCATCAGTTAAATCTATTTTAAATTGCTTATTACGCTCATCGACAGGGGTGGCAATAAATTTAAGAAATTGTTGGGCAGGTTTCGCTAAACTTGATTGGCTCTGAGTTGATAAAAAGCGGATTTGCTGAAGTGCATCAGGGTCAAACCATGTGTTCGGGGCATATTCATTTGACACAGGTGTGTTATCTAGACCAAAGAAAATGAAGTATCGATATTCATTAAAGAGTAATTTGGCATCATTAATAAAATAACTCTTTGGATATTTTTGAATAAATTTTTCCCAAAATAAAGCACGTTCAGTGAGCTCTTTCCATGAAACAGCCAAAGCACCATCGTTATAGAAAATGTCTTGATTGTCTTTCGCCATACGAGATAAAAATTCTTTCTGGTCAGCAGGTAAAGCCTTAGAAAAAACATCAACTAAGTAGTTTGGCTGGCGGCGATAAGTAAACATACCTTCACCTTGATAGAGCAGCTCAATATAGGCTTGGCCTTCATGTTGAAGTAAATATTGATCACGCGGACTCAGTTGGGCGAATAATTTTTTCTGGCTTTGCATGACCTTTTTAAGGTCTTGTTTCTGTTCTAAAACAGCATAGCCAAATGCTTCAAAAGCTCTAGCTGTTTTATCAGTGTAGTCTTGTTTTAGAAAACGCTGATACATGGCTGTTGAAGCTTCAATTAGCTTAAGCTGTTCCTCATTTTTTAACGAAGGAACACAGGTTTTAAGCTTTTCATTAATTTGATTTAAGTCTTCTATTTTACTGTTCTGATTAATCGTGTGCATGGCTACCATAATTTGTAAGCAGCTACTGTCTCTCTGTTCGGTGGCCTTTTGCGCAGTTGATTTTTGCTCTTTAGATACAGTTTGATCTTGCTGTGAGGTTTTATTGCAGCCAGCTAAAAGTAGTGCACTGCACATACTCATCATTAGAATTTTTTTCATCTTTATATTTTTATCGAAATTGATATTGCTCAAATTATAACGCTTAAAAAGATTGCATCACTGTTAGAAATCTTTATTATTAGGTAGGTCGGTCTACTTAAGTAAAAGCTATGAATGATAGAACAGCAAGACAGAAAATTCTCGATGCAGCGGCAACACTATTTTATAACGATGGCATTACCGCAACAGGAATTAATACGGTTACGGCTAAAGCAGATGTAGCTAAGATGTCGCTTTACAATAATTTTTCTTCAAAAGGTGAACTTGTTGATGCCTATATTGCTGCACGACATCAAGAGTGGTTAGACCTTTATCAAAAGCGTTTAGAAAAAACAAAAACAGCTAAAGAAGCTATTTTGGCCGTATTTGATGCCTATCAAGATCATGCCGAGTTTGCTTATGAAAAGGGTTTTAGAGGATGTGGGCTATTAAATGCTGCGGCAGAGTTCCCAGCGAATAGTTCAGGACGAAATGCTGTAAGACAGCATAAAGAACAAGTTGAGGCGATTGTTGCCGAGCATTTAAATCACTTATTAAAAGATTCACAGCGTGTTAGCTATATCGCCTCACAACTTTCTTTTTTATTAGAAGGGTCGATGGCAAGAGCTGGTTTAGAGGGTAGTAGCCGTCAACTTCAATTAGCGAGACAAATGGCAGAAGATATTTTAGATCGAGAATGCCAACATGATTAGCCTTATTAAAAATAGTAGTTATGGTGGCACTATTGCAATTTTAGTAGCCTCTTTCTTATGGGGAACCACGGGCACAGCCGCAGCATTTGCCCCAACACTCGGACCACTTGCAATTGGCGCGGTTGCTATGGGGGGAGGTGGGCTTTTACAGGCATTGATTGCATCTCAGGCCATTCGGGAACACCGACAATTTATTGGGCGAAATATTTCTATTATTCTTTTAGGTGTTGTGGCAGTTGGGATATATCCCCTAGCTTTTTATTCTTCCATGCATTATGCCGGAATTACGATTGGTACGGTGGTTTCAATTGGTTCGGCTCCACTCATTGCAGCAGTTTTAGAGCGATTCTTTGACCGTAAAGTTTTATCTAAAACGTGGTTCCTAAGTTTTGTGTTGGGTGTTGTGGGGGTAAGTTTATTATCTATGGGCGAAAGCCACGCAGCACAAGAGAGTACAAATGAATGGAATAAAATTTTTGGTATTTTTCTTGGGCTGGTAGCGGGTGCAACATATTCACTTTATTCATGGGCTGCAAAAAGATTAATAGACCGAGGTATTGCTGCTAAAGCTGCAATGGGCATGATTATGGGTGGTGGGGCAGTCATCTTGCTTCCAACTTTATTAATTACAGGTGGTGGGTTACTGCAAAGTTCAACAAATTTACTTGTTGCTGGCTATATGATGCTGATTCCTATGTTTTTGGGTTATTTGCTTTTTGGTTTCGGGTTAAAAACTGTAAATGCCAGTAAAGCCACCACTTTAACTTTATTTGAACCTCTTGTTGCAGCGATTTTTGCGATTGTTTTGGTTGGCGAAAGTGTCTCATGGATTGGGTGGGTAGGCATGTTTTTGATTTTCATTTGTATTTTGATGTTATCAAAGCCTGAAAATACATAAAAAATGAAAACTTTTACTGGCTTGAGTTTAAATTAAATTTTTCTTAGTCTTAAAGCCAAGTTTTATCGTTGATTTAAACAATGAAAATAAAATTAATGCTTGTTGCTGGTTTATGGAGTTTTACATCGTCGAGTTTTGCTCTAGATTTAGTTGAAACTTATGAGCGCGCAAAACTAAATGATCCGACGTGGCAAGCGAATCAACAACAGTTTGAGGCAGATCAGCTTAATTTAGGCTTAGCAACAGGCGCTTTACTACCAACAGTTACATTATCTGGAAATATTACCCGTAATCGACAAACGGTAAAGCGTTCAAATTTTCCTGGTGTTGATCAGGAAGGACTTTCCGATGCTTTGGTAAGTAATACATCGACTACCAAACAGGCTACTTTATCTGCCCGTCAGCCTCTTTTTCGTATGGATGCATGGGAAGGTTATAAACAGGTTAAAACTTCGGTTGCTCTTAGTGAAATTACTTTAAAACTGCAAAAACAAGATCATGTTTTAAATGTAGCTGAAGCCTATTTCAATGTATTGCGACAACAGGCACTTACCGCTGCATATTTACAAGAAGAAAAAGCTTTGCTTGAACAGCTCAATATGATGAATGCCAAGCTTAAAGAAGGGTTGGTAGCACGTAGTGATGTGAGTGAAGCAAATGCCCAGTATCAAAATGCCAGAGCCAACCGTATTGCTACCAATGTGCAGCTTCTATTGGCTCAAGAGCAACTATCTGAATATATTGGTCCTTATCAAGATAAGCTTGCTGTATTGAGAGGTGATTTTATCTTTCAAAAACCTTATCCGGCACAGCTCGATGAGTGGTTAGGATTAGCCCAACAACAAAATTTAAAGATTCAGCAAGCGCGTTTACAAAAGCGATATGCTGAAGATCAACGTCGTGTGGAAAAAGCTGCACTTTATCCACAGATAGATGCAGTGGCGAGTTATGGTTATACCAAACAAACGCCCGAAACGCTGATTTCGACTGATGGGAAGTTTGATCAGGTAGGGGTAGAGATGAACTGGAACTTATTTAATGGAGGCCGGACCCGAACTTCTATTAAAAAAGCCAGTGTGGAGTTAAATAAAGCGCAAGCCCAACTTGATGCGGCCATTCGCCGTGCCAATGTCGATGTGAAAAGTGCTTTTATGCAGGTAGATACCGACCGAGCAAAACTTGAAGCAAGAAAGGCGGCAATGGACTCTTCAGCACTTGTTTCTCAAGCTTCAAAAGCAAGTTATAACGAAGGCTTAAAAAGTATGGTCGATGTTTTATTGGCGCAGCGTAATGCTTTTTCAGCAAAACAGGATTATCTTAATGCTCAGTATGACTATTTATTAAATGTATTACGTTTAAAAGCGGCTGTAGGTCAGCTAGGAGAAAAAGATTTAGTTGAATTAAACAGCTGGTTAACGTATCAGTAATAAAAAATGCTTTTATCTGAAATTTAATTTTGTCATAAAAATTTAATGATTGATGTGTTTTAATGCTCAATCATTTTATCCCTGCGCCATCATGTTGGAGGCTTCCCTTGAGTCCGAGTAATCCGGTGTTAAGCCATCATATTTCTTCTCAATTTAATGAAGATTTGCAAGATGTGAACACAAAGTTTATGACCATGGGTGGCTTGGTCGAACAACAGGTTGCCAATGCAATTCATTCTTTACTTGATACAGATGCGAACTTAGCAATTGATGTTCAATTTAAAGATAATGCGGTCAATCAATACGAACGTGATATTGATGAAGGGCTGACGCTGATTTTGGCACGTCGTCATCCAGCAGCAATTGACTTGCGTATGGTAATTGCCATGAGCAAAGCCAATACTGACCTAGAGCGTATTGGGGATGAAGCTGCAAAAATTGCCCGTATTGCGCAAAATCTATGTGAAGAGGGCGGTTCTCCTCGTGGCTACATGGAAACACGTCATATTGGTAACCAAGTACGGGTCATGATTCATGACGCACTTGATGCTTTTGCACGTTTAGATGCAGATCAAGCATTACGTGTACTTTTAGCCGATGCTGACATCGACCGTGAATATCAGTCGGCAACGCGTACTTTAATGACTTATATGATTGAAGACCCGCGTCATATTGCTCGTGTGATTAATGTCATGTGGGTTTTACGTTCTTTAGAGCGTATTGGTGACCACGCTCGTAATATTGCTGAACAAGTCATTTACATGGCAAAAGGCTTTGATGCACGCCATACCAAAATTGAAGAAATTGAAGCAAAAGTACACGAAAAGTAATATGTGAGCTGAGATATTTAAAGGCCTTGTTTCAGACAAGGCTTTTTCATTTTTTTTAAATAATAGATAAAAAAATGTCCCGAACTTTGGGGGGAAGTTCAGGACAGAAAATCAAGTGCATTAAGAGAAAACACGACAGGGATCGTGTCTTACTTGCTATGAATTGATATTAAAGTTTCAGCCATTTCATGTCATGTAGAGTCCTGTGCGCTCTATGTAAGGCTTTATATGTTTGTGTAAGTTTCACGTAAAAAAAGGCAGGTCTATGTATATAAACCTGCCTTTTTAAAAAATGATGGGCTTGGAATAAACCTGTTATTCTGGTTTCCAGCCTTCCGCTTTTTCAACGCTCTCATCATTATTGAAGAACTTCTCACGTTGCTCTTCGAGGAATTTTTTCGCTTCTGGTTCAAACACGTTTAAACGCTTTTCATTAATTAGCGTAGTTTGGTGCTGTAACCATTCTTGCCATGCTTGCTTAGAAACATTTTCAAAAAATTCTTGGCCTTTGGCACCTGGAAATGGAGCAAAGTCCAATCCTTCCATTTCCTTTTGGTATTTACGGCAAAATACTTGTCGACTCATTTTGTATCCTTAACCGTATAACTGTTCTAGACGTTTATGGGCACGTGCAATCGCAGCTTCAACCTGTTTTGGTGAAGTTCCGCCAATATGATCACGTGCATTTACCGAAGCTTCTAGTGTCAAAGCTTTATCAAATACGTCTGCTGTAATTAGGTCAGAGAATTGTTGTAATTGCTCAAGTGTTAACTCAGATAAATCTTTTTCTTCAGCAACACCTAATGCAACAGCTTTACCTACAATTTCATGTGCATCACGGAACGCAACGCCTTTTTTCACTAAATAGTCAGCAAGGTCAGTTGCTGTAGAGAATCCGCGAAGAGCAGCTTCACGCATGATTTCAACATTTGGAACCAATGCAGGGATCATGTCAGCAAACGCCATGAGTGAACCACGAACGGTATCAATGGCATCAAATAAAGGTTCTTTATCTTCTTGGTTGTCTTTGTTGTAAGCCAGTGGTTGACCTTTCATAAGCGTAAGTAAGCTAATTAAGTCACCAAATACGCGGCCAGATTTACCACGGATGAGTTCTGGAACATCAGGGTTTTTCTTCTGCGGCATGATTGAAGAACCAGTACAGAAGCGATCAGGAATATTTACGAATTTAAACTGTGCAGAAGTCCAAAGAATAAGTTCTTCAGACATACGCGATAAATGCATCATGATTAAAGATGCTGCTGCATTAAATTCGATAGCAAAATCACGATCAGATACAGCATCAAGAGAGTTTTCAGATACAGCTTCAAAGCCTAGTAACTCTGCTGTATAAGCACGATCAATCGGGTAAGTTGTACCAGCGAGAGCCGCAGAACCAAGTGGCATACGGTTAACACGCTTACGGCAGTCTTGAAGACGTTCAGTATCACGAACTAACATTTCAAACCATGCCAACAAGTGATGGCCGAAAGTTACCGGTTGAGCTGTTTGTAAGTGTGTAAAGCCAGGCATAATAGTATTTACATTTTTGGCAGCCAAGCCCAACAAACCTTTTTGTAAACGCTCTAATAAGCCTAAAATGTCGTCAATTTCATCGCGGAGATAAAGACGGATATCAGTTGCAACTTGGTCGTTACGGCTACGGCCAGTGTGAAGTTTTTTACCTGTAATACCGATACGTTGAGTCAAACGTGATTCAATGTTCATGTGAACATCTTCAAGATCGATACGCCATTCAAAAGTTCCAGCTTCAATTTCTGCACGAATGGTGCTTAAACCTTCAATAATGTCGTCTCGTTCTGCTTCTGTCAGTACGCCAACTTTCGCAAGCATGGTAGCATGCGCAATAGAACCAGCGATGTCTTGCTTATAAAAACGCTGGTCAAATTGAACAGAGGCGGTAAATTCGGCTACAAAAGCATCCGTCGCTTCAGAAAAACGACCGCCCCACATACCTGAGGTTTGGTTTGGGGCTGCTGAATTAGGGGGATTTGAAGATGTGGTCATGGTGGCTCAGTAAAATAAAAAAGAGTATATCACTTGCCGAAGCTCAACAAACAAAGTTGTTTTCTACAGCATATCGAAATCAAAATTCCTCCTATTTTTTTACGAAAATTGATCGTTGGCAACATTTATTAGAATTAATTATCGCAAGTAATGTTTTAGCTCTGGTTTTAGCTTTGGCTGAAGCACAGTCTTGGCATGCATTAAACGGCTCACGTCTTTTACAATACATCATTTTTATTAACTGGGTGATTTTGTCTTTTTTTGCATTGGTTGAACATTTTCAGGATTTTTTTAGTCAGCTACAGCAAAAATATGCTTTGGTAATTGGCTTTGTTATGCTGCAAGCGATAGTTGTGGTAACCACGATAATAAGCAATTTTTTTCAGTTCGGAGTTTTGAAAAAAACATCTGTTATAGCGCAGGACTGGAGCATTTATTTTACCAATGTCCCTTTATATTTAAGTTATGGAATATTATTAGGGGCCTTTTGTCTGCGTTATTTATATGTTCGAGAACAATGGTTACACCAACAATATGCAGAATTAAATGCCCGTATTCAGGCAATGCAGGCTCGCATTCATCCTCATTTTTTATTTAATAGTTTAAATAATGTGGTGAGTTTAATAACGATAGATCCAGATAAAGCAGAAAGTATGTTAATTAGCCTGTCACGACTGTTTAGGGCGAGTTTTCAAGAATTAAAATTGGTGAGCTTGCATGAAGAAATTGAACTTAGTAAACAATATTTAATGATTGAGCAAATACGTTTGGGCGAGCGTTTAAAAATCGAATGGAAAGTGGAAATTGAACCTTTGCAATTAAAACAGGTCACTATTCCTTTATTGACATTACAACCTTTATTAGAGAATAGTATTTTTCATGGGGTAGAGCCAATGATGGGTAAAGCAACCATTGGGGTATTGGTTGAAATATTGCAAAATCAGGTCAGTATAGTCATTACCAACCCTTATACACACGATACAATAAATTCACGGAAAGGGCATGGAATCGCTCTTGAAAATGTTAAACAGCGCTTAAAAGCGTATTATGGGAATTCAGTGAGATTCCAGGTATATAAGGGTGAGGCTTTATATACCACTATTATGAGCTATCAATACCAATCAAAATAATAAGTCAGTCAGAGTTAACCATAAAAAAATGGACCAAGTTAACGGTGACAAGGAGGATGAATGAAGGTGCTAATTTGTGATGACGAACCACTTGCAGTGGAACGATTGTCACGTTTAGTTTCAAAGATGGGACATGAGGTTGTCGCAACAGCTCATCATGGCCAAGATGCCTTGGAACAGGCACGGCTTCATCACCCAGATGTGATTTTACTTGATATCCAGATGCCGGGTATGAATGGTCTCGTCTGTGCGGAGCAATTAAGCCAACTTAATCCTCGACCTGCCATAGTGTTTTGCACAGCTTATGATCAGCATGCATTGGAGGCATTTAAGTCACAAGCACAAGCTTATCTTCTTAAGCCCATTGATCCTCAAGAGCTGGAGCAGACATTTAAGCAATTAACCCAGCTAACGCAAGCGCAGCTCAGCGCTTTGCCTAAACCTGAGCTTTTACAGGATTTAAAAACACAACGTCATCAAATTGCTGCTAAAACCTATCGTGGGGTTGAGCTAATTCCTGTTGAAAATATCTATTACTTTTTAGCAGATCAGAAATATGTCACGGTACGTCATAAAAATGGCAGTGTATTGATTGACGAAACACTTAAAGAACTTGAAACTGAGTTCGCAGATCAGTTCATCCGTATTCACCGTAATGCATTGGTCTCGATTGCTTATTTAGATGGTTTAGAGCTAGTAAGTTCGGGCCAATATCAGGTTCGCTTACGTGGCTTAGATGAAAGACTTTCCGTAAGCCGCCGTCATTTATCTACCCTTAGAGAGCGGATACACCAACTTTAACCTGTATTCATCTTATTTTTGCTTGTGAGATTTTACTTGCAATTTTAAGGGATCAAGTTAAGTTTAGGGTGTATTGTTTGACCAGCCCATGCTTGAATTTATGAAAACCTTGAAAATTGCTACACGACAAAGCCCACTTGCTCTTTGGCAGGCAGAACATATTCGTGCCCGTTTACAGGAGCTTCACCCAGATTTAACGGTGGAGTTGGTCAAGTTTGTCACGCAGGGCGATAAAATTTTAGATACACCTTTAGCAAAAATTGGTGGCAAAGGGTTGTTCGTTAAAGAATTGGAAGCAGCACTTTTAGATGGTCGTGCGGATCTTGCTGTACATTCAATGAAAGATGTTCCGATGGCATTACCAGAAGGTTTAACTTTGGCCGTAATTTGCGAACGTGAAGATCCGTTAGATGCTTTTGTTTCGAATCAATTTGAAAAATTTGCTGATTTGCCGCAAGGAGCAAAAGTTGGCACCTCAAGTTTACGTCGTAAATCACAAATTTTAAAACAACGTCCAGATCTACAAATTATTGATTTACGTGGTAATGTCGGTACCCGCTTAGCGAAGCTAGACGATGGTCAATATGATGCCATTATCTTGGCGAGTGCTGGTTTAAAACGTTTAGGATTGGCAGAACGCATTCGCCACTGTATCGAGCCAAGTGTAAGTTTGCCTGCGGTTGGTCAGGGCGCTCTTGGTTTGGAATGCCGTGCAGATGATCAAGAAGTGTTGGCTTTAATTCAGCCACTTCTACACCCAGAGACAGATGTATGTGTACGTGCTGAGCGAGCATTCAATGCTTATCTTGAAGGTGGTTGTCAGGTGCCGATTGCAGGTTATGCAACACTCCAAGATGGTAAAATTCATATTGAAGGCCGTGTAGGTAGTGTTGATGGGCAAACATTATTACGGGCTGAGCTTACAGATGAAGCGAATAATGCTCAGCAATTAGGTGAAAACCTTGCTCGGAACTTACTTGATCAAGGCGCTGGTGATTTATTAAAGGCCCTCTACTAACGCTATGTTGTTTATTAATACCCGACCTGACTCGCGTGCGGCTGAATTAACTCATGCTTTGCAGAATAAGGGGTTTCAGGTCGAGTCTTTACCTCTTTTAGAACTGGTTGCTCAACCTTTTTCAGAATCACTCTCTCAACTCTATCAGCAGTTAACTGGTGCACAAGCGATTGTAGTGGTTAGTCCTACTGCTGTTGATGTGGGGATGCAGTATTTAGCACAAAGTGGTTTAAAAATAGATGAGCTAAAACATATTCAATGGATTGCGGTGGGACAGGCGACGGCTAATCGTCTTCACGACTATGGGATTGAAGCGCATGTTCCTGAGGTTGAAACTTCCGAGGGGATGCTTAACTTACCTCTCCTTCATCGTATGCAAAAATCAGGTAGCGTGGCTTTTTGGAGAGGTGAAGGCGGCCGTCAATTTATGATGGAAACTTTGCAACAGCAAGGAATTCAGATTTTAAATTTTGTTCTATATCGCCGGCAGTGTCCGCAAGCTTCATATTCGACATTCAAACATCTGACACAGAATTCAAATTATAATTTAGATAAATGGCTCGTCTTAATTACCAGTGAGGCGAGCTGGAAATACTGGTTAGAGCTTTGTTTAAAAAATAAGGCACAACCTGATTGCGTATATTTAGTTTTAGGACCACGCCTTTTTCAACTTGTTAAAGACTATCGCGATCAGCAACAAGCTCATTTTCACATTATTCAACTTGAAAATTTATCGCCTTCGGGGATGATTCATCACATTCAGGCATTATAAGGATTCGTATGAGAAAACTTGTTTCTATCATCATTTTGCTGGGCATCGCTTGGGTGGCTAAGCTCAGCTACGATATGTGGCAAATTTCTCGTACCGTCCCTGAACTTCAGCAAAGCTTGCTGCAATCTGAACAGCAATATGCCAATTTGAATGATCAATTGGTTGCTTTGCAAAGACAAATTCAAAATCAACCAAGTTATAATTCTAAAACAACGCCTTTAGCAACGACTGAAGTTGTTCAAACCGGAATTGCACCGACCGTATTAATTAAACAAAAATTAGAGTTAATCCAGTTTGCAATTGACCAACAGCAATTTATTTATGCTGTAGATCATCTAACCCAACTACAGCAAACCCTACCACAATATGGAATTGCTCCTGCATTACAACACAGCTTAAATCAGGCTCTTGAGCAAGATAAGCAGGCTATTCAACAGTTTGTGCTTGCTCAAAATCAGCGACATCAACTCATTGACGATTTACTCCAGAATATTGATAAAAATATTCAGCAAGCCTTAAAACAGCCTAAATTTGAGATGGACCAATCCGAGGCTGTGTCATGGTGGAAAAAATGGTTCCGTATTGAGAAAGTAGAAACGCCGTCTATTAATTTAATGAACCGAAGTGTAGTGCTTAAAGAAGTGCAATTAAGGCTGTTAATTGCTGAGCAAGCTTTAAACCAAGGAAAAATGGCTGAATATCAAAATGAGTTGCAGACAGTAATGCAAAAACTAAATGAATTACCCGATGCAACTAGCCAACAACTCAAAAACCGTATTGCTAAAGTGGCACATTTATCTGTAGTGCCTGTTCCTAAATTATCGACACTTGGTCTAATCGGCTCATAAGGAGGACACATGAAGCATCTCCTGGGGGTTTACTTTTTAATTAGCTTAGTCCTGTTTGCAGCCTTGGCCTTATTCAGTTATGGCTATGGTATGGGGTATGTCTATATTTACTGGCGGCAATTGCAATTGCAAACAAATGTATGGGGATTAGTCCTTACGTTTGTTGTGATGAGCTTTATTGCTCAGGTGATATGGCTTTGGATTAAGCGTTATTCTTCTCGGGAACAAAGAAAGAGAGAGAATATTTTTCAGTTTAAAAATCTTCATCCATATGAACAATTAGGTATTGTCTGGTTATTAGAGGCTGCTGAAGATCAACGGGTATTTATCGAACGTGTTTTTACTCAATCAGGCCTTCTAAAAAATATTATTGATGCCAAATTTCTAGTTTTAAGTGGAGATTACCAAAAAGCTTTAGAGGCCTTGGATCAATCCCCACCAATGGCTTTTGAGTTAGCAGAATTACAGCGTATTGAAATATTCTTGGCACAAAACGAAGCTGAACGTGCCTTAACCCATCTTGAGTTTTTATATCAGCATCAGTTATCGCCATGGCTTGAAGAAATTGAGACAGCATATCAACAACGTTTAACGGCGCTTTGGGGCCAGCTTGCTTTACAACAACCATGGGTATACTTGCGTTCTATGAAATATGGTTTGTTGGACGCTGAACATCGTGATTTATGGCTACAACAACTTCTTCAACAGTTTGATCAAGCTTCAATTGATGATTTACAAGCACTGCAACAGCGCTATCTGGATTTAGAGTCAGAAATTCAAACCAGACCTTATAGCAGTAAATTGTTATGGTTAAAACTTTTGGCCCGTATGCCAGAAATGAGTATTCAGCATGAAGCATTAACCTTGCATTTACTCAAAGAGCAATTCGATCCGGACGTATTTTACTTATGGTTTCAGCAACAATTGCTTAAGCAGGTTCCTGACTATGCCGATGTTGAAGAAAAGATTAATCAATTTGAATCTCAATATATGAATTTGCCAGTTTTAACATTTGCAAAATGGCATGTTTACATGGCAACAGGTCGTCAAGCTGAAGCAGAAATATTATTAAGTTTATACCCTGATAATATTTTAATGAGCTATTTACGTATTAAATCAACCTTAAAAGAAGATGATGAGTTAATCAAACAGTTAAACCTAATCTTTGAAAATGATGCGAATTTTTTAAAATTTAAAATCTGAGGTAAAAATGAAAGAACTGTCTGTCTACCCTGTAATATACGACCAGAAAGTAGCATGGGGAGATATGGATGCTTTTGGTCATGTCAATAATGTGCAATATTATAGATATATTGAAAGCTCACGTATTTTATATATGGAAAATGTAAATATATTGACTCCAAATATATATACTGTTGTTGCTTCAAGTCAGTGCAAATATTTAAAACCTGTGTTTTATCCAGATGTATTGAAAGTAGGGGTTCGTGTAGAAGAGCTACGTAAGAGCGCGTTCCGTATGGCTTATATATTATGGAGTGAATCTCAGCAGCAAATCGTTGCTACAGGTGAAGCAGTTATGGTTTGTGTGAATAAAATGACAGGATTAAAATGTGAAATACCAAGTGAAGTAAAAAGTAAAATTATTGAATTAGAAAAATCAGTGGGGCATGATTTAATACATTTAGCTTAAATAAATATTAAGAAAATATATTACAATTATAATTACTAATGTAATTAAAAAGTAAATTTATAGCGTTATTCTGATGAACTTGACTTTCAAACTATTGCTTATTGAATAGATTATAAATACTATTGGTTATGATTTAATGTTTTTAAATTTTGTCTGTATTATTTGAATTGTCAGTAAGACTGGAGTATTTATTAATGAAACCGGATATTAGTGAATTATCTGTTGAAGAGTTAAAACGCTTACAAGAAGAAGCAGAAGCTTTAATTGCAAGCAAAAAAGATCAAGCAATCGAAGATGCTTATAATCAAATTATCGAAATTGCTGAAAATGTAGGTTTTAGTGTTGAACAGCTTCTAGAATTTGGCGCTCAAAAACGTAAGAAAACAACACGTAAATCTGTAGAACCACGTTACCGTAACAAAAACAATGCTGAAGAGACTTGGACTGGTCGCGGTAAACAACCACGTTGGTTAGTTGCTGAAATTGAAAAAGGTGCAAAACTTGAAGATTTCTTAATCTAATTGTATTGCCTCTTAAAAAGCCAAGCGATTCTGCTTGGCTTTTTTATTTTTAAAAGAATTAAAAAAATTTATTTTAAATATGAATATTCAATAAGGTGCTTGAATTCCTAATTAAGAGCATTGTTGAGACTAAATTTTCATTTAGCAAGATCAATCGTAAATTTCATGATTTTGTCATACGTTCAACTTATAGTCTTTAGCGAGACGCCAAGCCCGATTGCTTGGTTTTTTTATATGAAGTGAATTGGCGATGTTGAAAAAGTATGCATAATGTCAGACTAGAGAGGAACTCTCATATAAGGATGATAATTTGCATGTTGGTAAGGCTGAATGAAGAAAAAGTCTAAGCAATGGAAGTGGTGGTTTTTTGCCCTCATTGCATTTTTAATTTTTATTATTTTACAGATTCCGGCGACTTGGCTTATCTCTAAATTTTCAAAGAATAATCAAACTGTCCATAATGTAAGTGGCAACATCTGGCAGGGGCAGGCAGACTGGCACCGTGGGGCGTTACGAGGCACTATCCACTGGAAAACGAGACCGCTAGACTTACTTTTATTACGCTTTGCTGCAGATGTTGATATTCATAGTGGTAATACGCAATTAACGGGGATTATGGCGTATGGTTTTGGAAAAAAAGTTATTGTAAGGGATATGAATGGCCAGATTGCTCCAGAAACACTGAAGCAAATTGTAAATTGGCAATGGCCTGTAAACAGTATTCAACTTAAAGATATCCAATTTAATTATAAAAAAGAGCAAGGCTTTGCGGCAGTTGATGGGCAATTGCATTGGGGTGGTGGGGCGCTCATTTATAATATTGGTGATCGTCAAGATCGTATGAATATGCCTTCTTTAAGTGGGCAATTAACTGACCAGAACGGACAGCTACAAGTGGACATCCGTGATCAGCGTAATCAAAAAATGGCCAATCTTTTACTAGATGCCAATATGATGCTGGATGTTCAGCTCACACAGCGTTTATTACTCAATGTTCCATCATATGACGGTAAAGCTGGTTTGGATACTTTTGTCATTAGTTCTCGCCAACCATTATTACAAGGTGGTAACTAATGAAAGTATGGATTGATAAATTACAGCAATTGCAATGGCAAAAATTAGATCGACTGAGTGTAGTGGTCCTTGCCATTTTAATTTTATGGTTATGCTGGAAACTCGCTTCATTTTTTTGGTTGGTGATTGCGCCTCCTCAACTGATGCAATTTGATCGGGTAGAACTCGGTTCTCAACAACCACAAATACCAAATATTAGTACTTTTTCACTTTTTAACGAACCTTCTGCCAATGCGGCTCAAGAAAGCGTGAATTTAGAATTGCAGGGTGTAATGGTCGGCTATCCAAACCGGTTTTCCTCTGCTGTTATTAAAATTGACAATACTGCTGAGCGTTATCGAGTTGGTGAAACCATTGGTTCAACTTCTTACCAATTGGCAGAGGTGTATTGGGATCATGTTGTGTTGAGTCAAGGAAATGGCAGTACCCGTGAACTTCAGTTCAAAGGTTTGCCAAATGGTTTATATCAACCGATGACTCCGGATGCTTCACAACAAAGTGCTACACCGTCTCAACCTACAGAGCCTATGAATACGGCCCAACAGGCATTGGGACAAGCGATCCAGCAGATGCAAGGTAACCGAGAGCAGTATCTCCGAGATATGGGGGTAAGTGGTAACTCAGGTGAAGGCTATGAAGTTACAGAACGTACACCGACTGCACTTAGAAATAAGTTAGGTTTAAGACCTGGCGATCGAATTGTCTCTTTGAATGGTCAAACGGTTGGGCAAGGGCAAACGGATGTGCAATTACTTGAGCAGGCTCGTCGAGCAGGGCAAGTAAAAATAGAAATAAAACGTGGTGATCAAGTGATGACCATACAACAAAATTTTTAGTGATAACACGTCACCATAAGAGTTAGGAAATATCGCGAGTTATGGCTTTATTGAATCATCAACGTCCACTTTGGGCATTACTTGCAGCAGCCCCATTGATTGCGACAGTAAGTAGCAGTGCCTATGCCCAAACATGGAAGATCAATTTACGTGATGCTGACTTAACTGCCTTTATTAATGAAGTTGCAGACATTACAGGAAAGAACTTCGCTGTAGATCCGAGAGTACGTGGTAATGTCACGGTTATTTCTAATAAGCCATTAAATAAAGATGAAGTTTATGACCTATTTCTTGGGGTCTTAAATGTAAACGGGGTGGTTGCAATTCCTTCTGGTAATACCATTAAGCTTGTACCGGATAGCAATGTTAAAAACTCGGGAATTCCTTATGATTCTAGAAATAGGGTCCGTGGTGATCAAATCGTTACACGTGTGATTTGGCTGGAAAATACTAATCCAAATGACTTAATTCCAGCACTCCGTCCCTTAATGCCGCAATTTGCACATATGGCGGCAATTGCAGGAACCAATGCACTTATTGTTTCTGATAGAGCTGCGAATATTTATCAACTTGAAAATATTATTCGTAACTTGGATGGAACTGGGCAAAATGATATTGAAGCGATCACGCTTCAGTCGAGCCAAGCAGAAGAAATTATTACCCAGCTTGAAGCGATGAGCGCAACAGGTGCATCTAAAGATTTTAGTGGTGCCCGTATTCGTATTATTGCTGATAATCGGACAAACCGTATTTTAATAAAAGGTGATCCGCAAACACGTAAACGTATTCGTCATATGATTGAGATGCTGGATGTACCTTCGGCAGACCGTTTAGGTGGCTTAAAAGTTTTCCGTTTGAAATATGCCAGTGCTAAAAACTTGTCTGAAATTTTGCAAGGCTTAGTCACAGGACAGGCAGTATCTTCATCGAATAATAGTAATAATTCATCTAACTCATCGAATCCGATTAATAGTTTAATTGGTAATAACCAGAATTCTGGTTCAAATACATCGGGTTCAAGTGGTACCTCAATTTCAACTCCTGCAATTAACCTAAACGGTAATTCGAACAGTAGTAATCAGAACAATATCACCAGCTTTAATCAAAACGGTGTGAGTATTATTGCAGATAATGCTCAGAACTCATTGGTAGTTAAAGCTGATCCCCAATTAATGCGTGAAATTGAGTCTGCGATTCAGCAACTTGACGTTCGCCGTCAACAAGTACTCATCGAAGCTGCAATTATTGAAGTCTCTGGTAAAGATGCGGATCAGTTAGGGGTGCAATGGGCTCTTGGTGATATTAATAGTGGTATAGGCTTGATTAACTTTACAAATGCAGGTTCAAGTTTAGCTTCGCTGGCAGCTGGCTATTTAACAGGAGGAGCTGCTGGTTTGGGAAGCGCAATTGGTGCTGGTAGCTCAATCGCATTAGGAAAATATAAAGAAGGTGCAGATGGTTCTCGTCAACTTTATGGAGCCCTAATCCAAGCTTTAAAAGAGAATACAGCTTCTAATTTATTGTCTACTCCCTCTATTGTGACTATGGATAATGAGGAGGCTTATATTGTTGTAGGTCAAAACGTTCCATTTGTAACAGGTTCGGTCACTACCAATAGTACAGGTATCAATCCCTATACAACTGTGGAGCGTAAAGATGTCGGTGTAACATTAAAAGTCATTCCTCATATTGGTGAGAATGGTACAGTTCGCCTTGAAATTGAACAGGAAGTTTCAAATGTTCAAGCAAGTAAAGGACAAGCTGCGGACTTAATTACTAATAAACGTGCTATTAAAACGGCTGTATTAGCCGAACATGGCCAAACAGTAGTTTTAGGTGGTTTGGTTTCAGATGACGTTGAGTTTAACCGTCAGGGCATTCCTGGTTTAAGTAGTATTCCTTATTTAGGACGTTTATTCCGCTCAGATACTCGAAGCAATACTAAACGTAACCTTCTCGTTTTTATTCACCCAACAATTGTGGGCGATGCAAATGATGTACGCCGTTTATCTCAGCAGCGCTATAATCAACTTTATAGCTTGCAATTGGCTATGGATAAAAATGGCAACTTTGCAAAATTACCTGAGCAAGTTGATGATATTTATAACCAAAAAATGACCCCGCCGAGTATCGCCTCTAAGCCAAAAAATTATCAACAGGTTCCATCAGGTGGTAAAAGTTCGACCATAACTACGCCGGTAGCTGTAGAACCTACCGTCCAAAAGCAAACACTACAGTTGCCTGATCCAGAAATTAATCGTACTAAAAATACAGTAACAACAACGACACTGCGTCCAAGCACAGCGCCGTAGTAGCATGTTATGATTAATAAAAAATGAATAGGACATAGGCATGACTTGGAAATTACAAGCAATTACTGGTGAATTTACTGGCCAAGAAATTAATGTTGATCGTGATATGTTGGTGGGACGTCATCAAGATGCCGATTTATTACTACAGGCTGCTGAAATTTCACGACGCCATGCAGCATTGCTGTTAAAAGATCAAGCGCTATGGGTGCAAGACCTTAATTCATCGAATGGTACGTTTGTAAACGATATTCGTATTGAGCAAGAAAAACAGTTGCATGATGGTGATATTGTTCAATTCGCAAGTTTAAAATTTTCAGTTTTCGCCCCTGCACAAGAAAATACTGATTTAGCTGAAATTGAGGTGGAGCCAGTACAAACTGCACCAACACAAGATTTAAGCGATCAAGGTATGCCAAGTATTGCGGAGCGTGCAGCGGAAACTGAAGTGAGTCGTGATGGAATGCCTCAGCGAGTTTCTGTGCCAAAACCAGCACCGATTCCTGAAGGGGTAGATATTCATGCTCAGCCAGAACAAACCCCTGTTGCTATTGAGGAGCCAGTTTCTCGGGTTACTGAAGAGAAAGAGCAGCAAAAGAATGCATCTATTGGTCTAGTGACCATTATTATTTTAGTGATTTTAGCTGTATTGGCGTGGTTATTCTTTAAATAATTCGTTGGTGCTTTTACAATCAAGGCATGCTAAACGCATGCCTTTTTAATTTTGAGTAGAAGAAAATGTCTGTTGCACAACTAAGTAAGCGCGATTTAATTTTATTTGACCTAGATGGAACGTTGGTTGACTCCGCTGCCGATTTATATCGGTCTATGAACTTAAGTCTGCAATCACTCAGTTGGCCATCGGTAACAGAAGCACAAATACGGGAATGGGTAGGTAAAGGGGCTTCAAAACTTTGTGAAAGTGTTCTGCTTCATATATTTGGAAAATTAGATGTTGAACAACATAAAGTTTTATTACAGAAATTTGTAGAGGTATATGGTGCGGAGCTGTGTGTGAATACTCAAATTTACCCAGGTGTACCTGAGTTTTTAAAACATTGCCAAACTTTAAATATCAAAATGGCATGTGTGACTAATAAGCCTGTCAAACTTGCTCAAGGGTTACTGGATGCGCTAGAGCTTTCTTCTTATTTTCAAGTTGTACTTGGAGGAGATAGCTTACCTGAAAGAAAGCCTCACCCACTACCATTATTGCATTGCATGGAAAGCCTAAAAATATCTGCTTCACAATCATTAATGATTGGCGACTCAAGTAATGATATTGAAGCCGCACGCCGTGCTGGAATTGATTGTATTGTGGTTAGCTATGGCTATAATCATGGAGAGAATATCTATGATTGCCAACCTCAGCAAGTTGTTGATAGTCTTGCTGAGTTAATTGTCTAATGAAGAAAATGGAGATAAGAATGAATAAGCGTATGGTTTTTCGATGGCGTGTCTAAACCGAATCTAGAAAAACACACTTTTAAATCGAAACCATATTAGAGAAGATTCATGACAACATTAGCGCAATTCGAGCAACTTAAGGCTGCTGGTTACAATACCATTCCTGTTTATCGTCAACGTTTAGCGGATACAGAAACCCCATTATCTGTTTTTGCTCGTTTTAAGGATCAAACACAGGCTTACTTATTTGAGTCTGTTGAAGGGGGCGAAAACTGGGCGCGCTACTCTATGATTGGTTTAGGCGAATCAACAGTTTTTTCCTGTAACGCTGGCGTTTTATCTATACAACATGCTGACGGATCAGTAACACAGCAAAATTGTCTAGACCCATTCCAATATATCCGTGAATTCCAAAAACAATTTAAAGTTCCTGCGGCTAAACTCTTACCGGACTTACCAAGCTTTACGGGCGGTTTGGTGGGTTATTTGGGCTACGATGCTGTCCGCTATATCGAGCCACGTTTAAAGAATGTACCTGCGGTTGATCCGATTGCGCTACCAGATTTATGGTTGATGCTCTCAAAGACAGTCATTGTTTTTGACAATCTTAAAGATACGCTATTTTTAATTGTGCATGCGGATACAGAGCAGAGTAATGCTTATGAAGACGCTCAGCAAAAATTAGATCAATTAGAACAGTTGTTGGCGACTCCAGTTAGTTTGCAAGCGCGACCACATACGCCTCCGCATTTTGAATCAATTACTGGTAAAGCAAAATTCTTAGAGACGGTAGAGAAGGTTAAAGAGTATATCCGTGCAGGCGATGTGATGCAGGTTGTACCTGGGCAGCGTATGGTTTCTGATTTTGATGGAGAAGCTTTACAGGTTTACCGTGCATTACGTCATTTAAATCCATCACCTTATCTATTCTTGGTTCAAGGGCAAACGATTACTGATAAAAAACCATTTCATATTGTTGGCTCATCACCGGAAATTTTATCTCGTTTAGAAAATGGTATTGCTACAGTTCGACCTTTGGCAGGAACTAGACCGCGCGGTAAAACTAAAGAAGAAGATATAGCATTAGAAAAAGATTTGCTGTCTGATGAAAAGGAGATTGCTGAACATTTAATGCTGATTGATCTTGGGCGAAATGATGTAGGGCGCGTATCGAAGATAGGTAAAGTCCAAGTTACGGATCAAATGGTGATTGAGCGCTATTCACATGTCATGCATATTGTTTCAAATGTACAAGGTGAAGTGCGTGATGATATTGATGCACTTGATGTATTTAAAGCCACCTTTCCGGCAGGAACGTTATCAGGTGCCCCAAAAATTCGCGCAATGGAAATTATTGATGAAGTAGAGCCTGTGAAAAGGGGAGTTTTTGGCGGGGCTGTTGGTTATTTGGGATGGCATGGTGAAATGGATATGTCGATTGCAATCCGTACTTGTGTTATCCGTGACAAAAAGGTGTATGTACAGGCTGGTGCAGGGCTGGTTGCTGACTCAAATCCGGAATCTGAGTGGAATGAAACCCAAATAAAAGCTCGCGCAGTGATCAAAGCGGTTGAATTATCGTCAAACGGATTGATTTTATGAGTTTTTAGCGGTTTTTTTTAAAAAACCGCTTGCATCGTTTGGAAGTTTTGCTAAACTGCACACCGTTCCGATACGAAACGTACGAAACACTAAGAAACGCCGGCATAGCTCAGTTGGTAGAGCAACTGACTTGTAATCAGTAGGTCCACAGTTCGAATCCGTGTGCCGGCACCATTTTAAAGTGTTAAGTTAATTGAGTAAAGAACGGCACTGTAGATAAGTGCGATATTGGTGAGATTCCCGAGCGGCCAAAGGGGGCAGACTGTAACTCTGTTGCGAAAGCTTCGAAGGTTCGAATCCTTCTCTCACCACCATCTCTAAACTTCGAGTGAAGTGGTTATTACCAACGTTGCGGGAGTAGCTCAGTTGGTAGAGCGGCAGCCTTCCAAGCTGCATGTCGCGAGTTCGATCCTCGTCTCCCGCTCCATCGAAGGATAGTCGCTCTTATAGCTCAGTGGTAGAGCACTCCCTTGGTAAGGGAGAGGTCTCGAGTTCAAATCTCGATAAGAGCTCCAGATATTAAAGTTTAATGTGGATTTCCACAAAGTTTTCAAAAAGCAGGCTATATAGTCTGCTTTTCAAGTATTAGGTGTCTAGTTTTTTTAGGCGATATGTCGATAAACTGAGTTAGCTCAGCGCCATTTGTAGGTGGTTCGACGTAAACGAGGAAGATCATCATGGCTAAAGCCAAGTTTGAACGTAATAAACCACACGTAAACGTGGGTACAATCGGTCACGTTGACCATGGTAAAACAACTTTAACTGCTGCGATTGCAACAATTTGTGCAAAAACTTACGGCGGTGAAGCGAAAGATTACTCACAAATCGACTCAGCACCTGAAGAAAAAGCACGTGGTATTACAATTAATACATCACACGTAGAATACGATTCTCCAACTCGTCACTACGCACACGTTGACTGCCCAGGCCACGCCGACTACGTTAAAAACATGATCACTGGTGCTGCTCAGATGGACGGCGCGATCCTTGTATGTGCTGCAACTGACGGTCCAATGCCACAAACTCGTGAGCACATCCTTCTTTCTCGTCAGGTAGGTGTACCTTACATCATCGTATTCTTAAACAAATGCGACCTTGTTGATGACGAAGAATTACTTGAATTAGTAGAAATGGAAGTACGTGAACTTCTTTCTACTTATGACTTCCCAGGTGATGA